>CAMVLZ010000004.1 GCA_947168485.1 uncultured Bacillota bacterium
AAATAAAGAAGATTTAATTGAACCAAACTGGTTATTAAAAAAATTTGTAGTAATGAATGATATAGATAAAGAAATGGTAAAAAGAGATACTTATCAAGGAGCAAAACTATAAAAACCTATTTAATTATAATTAACATAATATCATTCATAATAATGTATATAGATAAAAAGAATGCTATAAACAATATGTATAGAATTAGTGAAAAAACACTCTTCTCTCTAGCAATCATAGGTGGAGTACTAGGAATATATCTAGGTATGTATACATTTCATCATAAAACAAAAAAGAGAGGATTCATTATAGGAATATCTCTCATATTAATCTTATATATTTTTATTTATTTAAAGTATTACTAGTTAATACTTTTTTTAATGACTATTAATAACAGATCTAAGTGACTCAATATTAATAATATCATCATATTGTGAATCATTAACTATATCTTTTATAGTTTTATTGTTATATTTAACATTTAAATCAAAGCCCTTTTCAATCAACTTAGTCATAACATTAATATCATCCAAATCAATATAATCATCACTAGTAAAACTATTTATTAAATCAGTCATAGTATAATAATCAACCTCTTTATTAACATCAATATTTTGATCTAATAAATAATTCATTATAGTAGGATCATATTCTTCTACAAGAGCATCCATAGGACCAACAGTATCAGTATTAGACACTCTATTAACATCCACTTTTCTTTCTTCTACAAAATACTTAACACAATTTAAGTCTTTATTATTAATAGAATGTCCTAATGCATAATAATTACTAAATTTGGGATATGTATATACTAATGCTGGATATTTTTCTAAATATTTATTTAGTTGAGTAATATCACAACTATCCACACTCTTATGAAAATCTTCTATTAATTCATTTTTATAGCGATAAGTTTTATCATTATATTTTACTATTTGATATCTAGATGAATTAATTAATAAAATTGAACCTAATATAGGAACAAATAATATCATAGTTAAAATTCCACTAACAATTTTAGCAACTTTCTTCCACTTTGATTCTTTATCTTTAGCACTAAGTATAGAAAAAACAATAAAAAGAATTAAAAATAATAAAAATAATCCAGCTATTACAAGTAGAATTGTTAAAATTGCATTAACAATTAAAATACCAAGAAACCCCATATCATCACATCCTCTTAATCCATAATAACATAAAAAAAGTCAATGTTAAATTGACTTTTTATTATTTCTTACTTTTAGTAGTTTCAGATAAAACTTCTCCTATCGCAGCTACACCTTGTAATTCAGCAGGTAAGAATATCTTAGTAGCTTGTCCATCAGCCATCTTCATTAATGTTTCATATCCTTGATATTTTAACACTTTATCATCCATACCAGCAGCTTTTAATAATTTTAATCCTTCAGCAGTAGCTTGTCTAACTTCAATAATAGCTTTAGCTTTACCTTCAGCTTCTCTAATTTGAGCTTCTTTCTTAGCATCAGCTCTAAGAATAGTACTTTCTTTTTCTCCTTCAGCGATTAAGATTTGACTCTTCTTTTCACCTTCAGCTCTTAAGATTGCTTCACGTCTTTCACGTTCAGCTCTCATTTGTTTTTCCATTGCCTCTTGGATATCTCTAGGAGGTAAGATGTTCTTTAATTCTACTCTAGTTACTTTAATACCCCATGGATCAGTAGCTTCATCTAAAATAGATCTCATCTTAGTATTAATAACATCTCTAGAAGTTAAAGTTTGATCAAGTTCTAACTCACCAATAATATTACGTAATGTTGTCGCTGTTAAGTTTTCAATCGCACTAACTGGATTTTCAACACCATAAGTATACATCTTAGGATCTGTTATTTGATAATAAACTACAGTATCAATTTGCATAGTAACATTATCTTTAGTAATAACAGGTTGAGGCGCAAAATCCTTAACTATTTCTTTTAAAGTTACAGTACTAGTAACTCTTTCAATAATAGGAATAACATAATGAGGTCCATTATGAATAGTTCTATGATAAGAACCTAATCTTTCAACAACTAAAGCTTTAGATTGAGGTACAATCTTAATACCAGTAAAGAATAATACCGCAACAATTATAAGTATAACAATAAAAAATTCCATTAATCATCAACCCTTTCTACAATTAATTTAACACCTTCAATATCAAGCACTTTAACTTTTTCATCAACTTTAATTTTCTTATTAGATTTAGCAGTCCAAATAGTTCCATCAACTTTTACTTCTCCATATTCATGAGAAGTAATTTCCTTAGTAACTACACCAATTTTACCAATAAATTTACCATAATTAGTAGCTTCAGTCTTTATAAATTTAGATTTTAATAAAGGTCTACATATTAATATTAAAGCTAAACTAAATACAACAAATACAATAGCTTGAATATAAATATTATCAGTAAAACAAGTAGAAAGTAATGCAAAAAGTGATCCAAAACTAAACCAAATAGATACTAAACCAACAGTTATAATTTCAATAACTAAAAACACAACAAACATTACAAACCAAAACATCTAAAAAAACTCCTTTCCTTAACAAAAATATACAATATTTTATTATATATTTCAACAAAAATCTTGTAATAGAAATAAAAAAAATATATAATGAAATAAAGGTAGGAATAACGATGAAGAAAATTTTTCAAAAAGAAAATTTTATATCGATTACATTAGCTAGTTGGGGATTAGTAATGCTTTTAACTGGGTTAGTGTTAAATGGTCAAAATAGAACTGTATTAAAGAATGAATACTCAGTAGATGTATCTTCAACAAGAGTTACTTCTTTAAAAACAGAAGAAATAAAATTAAAAGATATGACACTAGAAATAAATAATCCATTAAGTGTAGATGTAAGAGATTATATAGAAAATATTGCTACATTAGATGAATCAGTAATAAAAGCATTAAAATTAGATACATCAATGGTAAATATAAATGAAGCAGGTACTTATTCATATACAGTATCATTTAAAGGTAAAAAGTATAATGGAAAATTTATTATTAAAGAACAAGAATTACCTAATTTTGCTTTAACTTTAAAAGAAATAAACTTAGAAGTAGGAGATGCTTTAAGTACTAATGTATCTTCATATGTAAAAGAAAACTTACCAGAACAAATAAAGAATCATTTAGTATTAGATCTAAGTGAAGTAAACACTTCACAAGCAGGTAATTATCAATATAAAATAACATATAATAAGAAAACATTTACAGGTAAAGTTATAGTTAGTCCTAAACAAGAAGGACCAAAAGTAATAAAACCTCAAACTACTGAGGAACCTGAAACTACATAAAAAAAATAAGTTGAAAAACTTATTTTTTTATTGCACTATTTTTATTAACATATCTATTAGACTCATCAATAGTAATATAATCTCCTTGCATACCATAATCATCTTTAACATTATAATCTACTATTATATAATCACTTTCAGGTTTAACAAAATAATGTTTATTAACAACAACATCTACTAAGAAACCATTATCTCCTAAATCAAAATCACTATAGTTTTCTAAAGTAGATGCACTCTTATATGCATTCATTAAATTATCTTCAGTAATATCTCTATCATATTTATTTTCATACATCATAGAAATAATATCCCATGCATTTACATTTGATGAAACGAAGTTAGCATAATCCTCATCATTATCATTAATAACAAATGATTCATAAGCGGCTTTAGAATTATCAATATTTTTAACTAAAGCAATCGCATCTTCATAAGAACAATATTTAGAAATTTCATCTATAAGCATTTCTATACTATTACCAAAATATGCTCTTTCAAAAGCCTCAGGACCTATTATTTCACAAATAGCACCTACATAAGCAGCCTCTTTATGATATGTGAATAATTCATCATCATTAAATTCAGAATTTAACATTTCAGTAAAACCTTCATTTAAAGCATAACCTATGTATCCAGAACCATAAGTATTATAATCATATAAACCAGATTGAGAATAATAATGTAAAAATTCATGATATAAACAAGTTCTTTTAATACTATCAACAGTTAATTGATCATCAATATATATTCTATTCTCATCACCAGTATAAAAAGCTAAAGCCTCCCCAGAAGCAATTTCTTCTCTATTAGATGTCTCAACAACTTCAAATGACTTAATACTATCAAGTAACTCATCCTGATTCATATATTGACCATATTCTAATAAAACATCTTTAGTCATTTCAATATATTCTTTAACATCAGGATTAGCCTCAAGTAAAGCATTATATAACTCTTCACCAGTTAATTCATGAGAATGTTCTACATCTACTTGTTGTTCAATAACTATAGGTTGTTCCCCATGAAAATCATAGCCCCTATCTAAAGCAGTAACTCCAATAGAAGCAGTAATAATACTTAATGAAATAATTAATGTAGTTAATCTTCCATATCCACTTAAAGAATGCTTACTCTTATTATACGTATTAGATAGATGATCATCCTCTACTTCTTTTCCATTAGAGAAAAATCTCAATAATTTAGTATCTTTATCATAAAAAGTATGATATAAAACACCATTTCTTCGTAACTCACCTACATAAAACATTTAATCACCTACTCTAACTTAATCCTATAATATTTCCATCAATAATGTCAATATGTTCATAATTAGGAACCTTAGGTAATCCAGGCATAGTCATAATATTACCAAGTAAAACAGTAATAAAACCAGCTCCATTATATAACCTAATATCTTTAACAGTAACATCAAAACCACCAATAACATCAACCTCTTTTTGATTATCACTAAAAGAATATTGAGTCTTAGCTATACATATAGGATAATTACTCTTATCATTTAATTTACTAATCTTATCAATAGCAATATCACTATAATTAACATTATCAGCATGATATATTTTCTTACATATAATTTCTATCTTATCTTTAATACTAATATTATCATCATATAACAATTTAAAATCATTTTTATTATTACATATATCTATAACCTTATTAGCAAGTTCTATTCCACCTTTAGACCCATCTTTATAAGCACTACTAGTAACAAAAGAAATGTTTTTATCAGAACAAAACTCTTTAATAATATTAATTTCTTCTTCAGTATCAGTATCAAATAAATTTAAATCAACAACTAAATTAGAACTATATTGAAGAATATTATTAATATGAGTATCTAAATTAGATAAACCATCTACTAAATTATCTTTACCATGATATTTTAAACCTCTAATAGTAGTAACTAAAACAATACAATCAGGTTTTAAATCATTTAATCGACATTTAATATCAAAGAACTTTTCTGCTCCTAAATCAGCACCAAAACCAGCTTCAGTAACAACATAATCTGCTAAAGACAAACCTGTCTTAGTCGCAATAACACTATTACAACCATGCGCAATATTCGCAAAAGGACCACCATGTATAATAACAGGATTATTCTCTAATGTTTGAACTAAATTAGGTTTAATCGCATCTTTTAATAATACAGCCATAGATCCAACAATATTTAATTCCTTCGCATAAACAAATTCACCTTTACTATTAGTACCAATAACTATATTACCTAACTTTTCTTTTAAATCATCCATATCTTTAGCCAAACAAAATAATGCCATAATTTCACTAGCCGCAGTAATATTAAATGTTTCAAATCTCTCTCCATTTATTCTTCTTAAGAATCTATCATTAACATCCAAACATCTATGAAAAGAAACCTCTTGTATATCCAATTCATTACCAAAATATATATGACTATCAATAGCTGCACAAAGTAGATTATTACAAGCCTCAATAGCCGCAAAATCACCAGTAAAATGTAAATTAATATCCTCCATAGGTACTACTTGAGAATATCCCCCTCCCGCAGCTCCACCTTTCATACCAAATACAGGTCCCATAGAAGGTTCTCTTAAAACAGCTAAACTACTCTTACCAAGTCTACATAAAGCATCATGTAATCCTATTGAAACAGTAGTTTTACCCTCACCCTGAGGACAAGGAGAAGTAGCTGTAACTAATATTAACTTCCCAGATTTATTAGAATCAAAAGATTTAATCTTAGCTTTATCATCACCATATAATATTAAATTATCTTTATCTAAACCAATCTGTTTACCTATTTTTAATATATCTTTTTTCTTACAATTTCTAGCTATATCAATATCTGTCATACCATCACCTCGCAAGTAAAATTATACAATATATAACAATATTTGTAAAATTACTAATACATACAAATTAATTATTTCAAAACAAATAATTAATCAAAATAATAATTTAAATACTTAAATTATTTAATCCACAAGAAATACCTAATCAAAACACAAATTCCTCAGTTTGCGATTAATAATCCCAAGTGTTATTATCACAGTCAATTAAGAAAAAAAGGAGGAATTAGATGAAAAAGTTAAAGTTTTTCTTAATTATTATTTTATTTCTGTTTATAGGAATAAATGTAAGTGCTAAAACATATTCTTTTTATGAAGCAGAAATGATTGATGATGTTTATATAAATAGATATGAATCTTCTACCAAAACTCTCTATTATCAAAAAGCAAGATTTTTTAGAGAAACAGGTACAAAAGACTTTGCTTATTGTATTGAACCACAAATTAAATTTAAAGAGGATAGTAAATATACCTCTTCTGAATTAAACTTATCTGGTGAAAAAGTAAAAAGATTAAAAGAAATAGCTCACTTTGGTTATGGATATAAAAATCATACAGATAAAATATGGTATGCTGTTACTCAAGTTATGTTATGGAAAGAAACAGAAGGAGATAGTAATGTTTATTTTACTGATTCTCTTAATGGTAATAAGATAAACAAGTATGACAATATGATGAATGAAATTAATAAACTAATTAAAGAAAGTCATACTCTTCCTAGATTTAGTTCTAATGAAATATATATGCTAGAGGGAGAAGAAAGATACTTAAAAGATTATAACAATGTTTTAAATAACTATAATAATAACTATAAATTAAAAATTGAGAATAATGCTATTACATTAAAGGATTTATCTGTAGGTAACCATACTATAAAATTAACAAGAAAAGATAATAATCATAATGATCCTGTATTATTTTATATTAATGATGGAAGTCAAAACCTTCTAAAAACAGGTAACCTTAACTATTTAAACACTTCTCTAAAAGTTCATGTAGTTAATACAAATATAAAGATTACTAAAATAGATAAAGATACTCAAAGTAAAGAAAATAGTGGAAAAGCTTCTTTTAAAAATACTAAGTTTAAATTAACAAATAAAGATACTAATTTAACACAGGAATTAGTTTTAACAGATGATAATATCATCACATTAGAAAATCCTATGTTTGGGAATTATGAAATAGAAGAAATACAAGCAGGTACAGGATATCAAATTAATAATAATAAATTTGAATTTAAAATAGATGAAAATAATCTTAATCAAGACTTAACTATAGAAAATGAAGTAATAAAGAAAAAAATAACTATATATAAAACATATGGTACTAAAGAAAAACAAATAAAAGAAGCAAACATAGAATTTAATATCTTTGATGAAGATAATAAACTAGTAAAAACAATAAAAACAAACAACAATGGTATTGCTGAAATTATTCTACCTTATGGAAAATATACTATAAAACAATTAACCACAACAGAAGGATATGATTTTGTAGAACCTATAACTATAGAAGTTAAAGATACAAAAGATCAAACTATTTCATTAAAAGACTATAAGATAGAAGTACCTAACACTAAAGCATATAAAAGCAATTTATTAATACTAATATTATCTTTACTATTCATATGAAAAAATTAAATATAATTATATTATTAATAATACTAATATTAATACCTATATCACCACATATTAATAATAATTCTATAAAAACAAAAACCTCTTTAGTAACAAAAATTGGTATAAGTAACCATTTAAAGTTATTTAAAGATGATAATATAGGTTATATTAATATAGATAAAATTAATTTAAAAGAAAAACTATACTCTATAGGCAACAAGAAAAATAATGTGGAAGAAAATGTTACAATACTAAGAGATTCAACCTTTCCTAATAATATTAATTCTACAATGATTATAGCTGCCCATTCAGGTACAGGTAAAATAGCTTATTTTAAAAACTTAGATAAATTAAATATTGGTGATGAAGTAAATTTAATAATTAAAGATAAAAAATATAATTATATAATTAAAAATAAATGGGAAGAAAAGAAAACTGGATCTATAAGATTTCCTATGATAAAACAAAAACAATTGATCTTAACAACTTGTAGTCCAAACAAAGATAATTATCAATTAATAATAAATTGCACAATAAAAGAGTAGATTAACTACTCTTTTTTAATATCTCTTTAGCTTTTTCAAGTTGCATATCTTCTACACATTTTTCATCTTTACAATAATCTACTTCAACATCTGGTTTTAATGTTTTATTACTATCATGATCAAACCATTCTCCTTTAGGAGTTAACCATTTTTGAGTAGTATATTTAATACTAGAACCACTAGATAATTTAACTTCTTTTTGAATAGTTCCTTTACCATAAGTATACTTTCCAACTAAAGTTACATTTTTATAATTATCTTTGAATGCTGCTGCTAAAATTTCTGAAGCAGATGCAGAATTCTCATTTATTAAAACAACTACAGGAATATTCATTTTATCATTCTTTGAAGTTTTAACATTCTGAATATTAGTACCTGTATCTATTTTATATAATACAGTATTTCTCTTAAAGAAAGGTTCAGCTATAGTTTGAACTTGTCCTAGATGACCACCAGGATTATTTCTAACATCAATTATTAAAGACTTAATATTATCTTTCTTTAACTTGTTTAATTTCTTATTAAATTGTTTACCAGTATTTAAAGCAAAATTATTTATATTAATATAACCAATAGCATCATAAGTAGTAGATTCAACAGAAACCATTTCAATCTTATCTCTTTTTAATTTAAATGTTAATTCTTTATTATTTCTATTTACTTTAATAGTAATAGTTTTATCTTTACATTTAGAAATATAATTAGCTAAATCAGTAGCATTACCTGCTGTAGCAATCTTATTATCTATAGATACTAAGATATCATCTTTTAATATACCAGCTCTCTCAGCAGGAGATTTATCTAATACAGCAATTATTTTTACCTGTTTTGTTTTTTCATCTTGCATTATAGTAATACCAATACCTTCATAATAACCACTTAAACTATCATTAAATGATTTAGTTTCTTTCTTATCTAAGAAATTACTATATGGATCATCTAAAGAATTAACCATTCCAGAAATAGCCGCATCAGCTAACTCATCTTTATCAACTTTACTAACAGAATTCTTAACAATACTATTATAAGTAGATATTATTTCTCTTAATTTAGTATCACTATTATCTAAATAATTAACTCTGCAATAACAAAAAGTAACTCCTAATAAAATACCTAATAAAGTAAACATTCCACATAAAAAGAATGTTTCATTTGAAGAATATTTTTCTTTAGTTTTCTTCTTATTTTTACTATTAGTAGTTTTAGATACCTTTTTACTTTTATCCTCTTTAACTACTTTAGTACTTTTTTTATTTTTAACTTCTTTATCAGTTTTCTTCATCTTAATCACCTATTATTATACTAACATAATTTTACAAAAAGAAAAAGACATCTAAATGTCTTATTTACATTAATGGCGCCCCAACTAGGACTTGAACCTAGGACCCCTTGATTAACAGTCAAGTGCTCTAACCAGCTGAGCTATTGAGGCAAAACTAAGACTATTTTAAATAGTCTAGTATTTTATTTTTACCAACTCTAGAGTCAACTATCTTTCCTTTTTTAACTTTAATAACTGTAGGATTTTTAACTCTTAAATCAGAAGCAGATTTAACATTAACATTAGTTGTATCAGCAATAACATATTTATTTAAACCTTCTTTTAAATTAACATAATAAACAGTATTATCTTTAGCACTTCTATATTCAGTCATAGCTTCATATAATTCATCATCTTCTTCAGAATTAAAGAATAATACATAATATTCATCTTCACTTTGACTTAAAGAAGTACCAGCTAATATTTTTTCATAACTAATACTTGCTTCAGCAGCTTCAGGTCTTTTTTCTCCCTTATTAGTAACTAATATAGTTAAACCATAAATTGCTGCGAAAGCTAAAACTACTCCAATAATAGTTCCAATAATTTTAAATATTGATACACCCTCATCTACATGAGAATCTAAATCATAATATTTTTTACTTTTTTTCTTCTTTTGTGCCATCTAAACCACCCATCTAAATTATAGCACAATTATAAATAATATCAAAGAAAAATAGTCATTAAGACTATTTTTCAGTAACAAGAACAGTTATCGTTTTATTAGTTCTAACTGTATAGTTCAATGTAACATCATCTCCAGTAACTTGTACCTTCAATTTATTATTACCAGGAGTAACATTTGATAAATCTACAAATGCTTTAATATTATCAGCTTTAACATTCTTTAAAGCACTCGCACTACCAGTAACTTTAACATCTACAACACTATCATCAGCAGATAATGCACTAACAGAATATTTATCATCTAAGTTTTCAGTAACTATTCTAACATTTCTAATTATCTTAGAAGATGATTCAGATAATGTAACTTTAATTGTCATTTGAGTAGTACTTAATTCAGTAATACCATCAGGTTTTTCAATAGTAACATTATAAGTCTTATCTCTACTTAAACCATCTACATCAATTGGAACAGTAATTTGTTCTAACGCTTCTACTGCACTCTCTTTACCATAAACAGTAACTTTAGAAATACTTGTTTCTATATTACTAATAGATTTTCCTAAAGCTAATGAACCATTAGGTACAACCTTAATAGGTACTTCTTTACTTGGAGAAGTAACAGTAACTTTACAAGTAATAGTCTTAGGAACAATTTCTACATCCATGATCTTACCATTAGCATTATAAGCTACTAAAGGAACATCTTTTAATGTAATTTCTCCTGTACTATTATCAGGTATCTTCTCAGCATCAACTAATGCCTTAACAGAAGCAACCTTATCTAAACTCTTTTGACTACCCTTAACTATAACTTCACTTCTATCAAGAGTAACTTTATCAATATATAATTTAGAGTTCAAATTATCACTATGTAATATATCATATGAAAGTGACTTAGTAGTACTAACTTTCTTATATATAGTAATTGTAACTTCACTAGGATCAAGTTTATAATCTAAACTTTTTAATCTTTGTGAATATTTTAATTTAACTTTATGTTGACCAGGTTTATAACCAGTTAAATCAACAGTAACTCCAGTAGATGGAGATTGTTTAGCTAAGAAAATATGTCTCTTTTGTCCTAATAAAGTAATATCTACTTTTTCAGGTAATCCATCAACAACATATAATTCTTCATTATATACAGCTGTAACCGGTTGATCATATAATACTTCTGCATATTGATCAATCGCAACATCTCCTTCTCTATCTATTATGATAAATGTAGTAAAAGCAAGTACTAATGCCGCTATCAATAAGAATGATTTATTACTACTCATCTTATCAAAATATTTACCAAGAGAATCTATTATAGACTGACATTTTATTAATAACTTAGTAAGTGGATTAATAATAATTTTATCGATGATTGAACCTATTTTACTAAAAAATCTTACGAATATATTACTTTTCTTCTTCATATAATACTTCCTCTTCTCCATAATCATATTCATTATTATTTTTAGGTTTCAATTCATCAATAAGTAACATTCTTAAATCATCTAAACTTAAATCGTATAGCATTTCTCCTTTTAAACAAATACTAATATTACCAGTTTCTTCACTTACTACTACATTAATCGCATCAGTTTCTTCACTTAATCCTAAAGCTGCTCTATGTCTAGTACCTAAATTTCTATCTATCTTAGTACTATTACTTGTAGGGAAAACAGCTCCTGCACATATAATTCTATTTCCTTGAATGATAACTCCACCATCATGTAATGGATTACCCTCATAGAATATCGCAACTAATAAGTCGCTAGATAAATCTGCATAAACTTTTTTAGCTTTATCTATATAATTACCTAAACTAACATCTCTTTCTAAAACAATTAAAGCTCCAATCTTTTCTTTAGACATATAATCACAAGCACTAACTATTTCATAAACTAATCTTTCTCTTTCATCAACAGTTAATATTTTATGTTTACCTAAGAATTGACTTCTACCTAATTGCTCTAAAATATTTCTAATTTCTGGTTGAAAGATAATAATTAAAGCTAAAGGTCCCCATTCTATAATATATTCTAATAATACTCTAACAGTAACTAAACTTAAAAATCTACTAATTACATTCAATATTATTATAAATACAACACCCTTAAATATAAGTGCTAATTTAACATTATTTTTAATATTCTTTAATATATAATAAAATATTGCCCATACAATAAAAATATCCAATAAATTTCTAATTATGGACATCACATTAATCGTCAAAATATCATCTCCTTGTACCACCTTTTTATCATTATTATTTTATCATTTATAATATAAATTATCAATACACATAAAAAAAAAGAAATAATTTTACATAATTATTTCTTTAATACTTTATTATCCTCTTCAACTCTACCTTTAATCTTAAAATAAGTATTACGATTATCTATTTTATCTAAATGTTCTCTTAAGTATTTTTCATAATCCTCTCTATCTTCTTCACTATGATGTAGTGGTAAAACATCACTATTTTCCAACACTTCTAGGATTAATCTATCTCCAAAATGATAACTCTCATCACCATCACTAAATGTATAAGTATAATCATCAAAATAAGTATTTTTATCTTTAAAACGAACATTTCCTTCCATAAAATTATCTAATCTAATTCTTAATCCTTTATCACTCATTTCAATGACACTACCAACAAACTCTTCTCCAACATAATCTTGCAAATAAGAAGCACAATTCTTATCAAAAACAGCTCTTTCTACATCAGCAGCATCTCTTTCCTTCTTAGAAGTATGATTTCCTATTTCTAATAAATCAGATACAGTAGTTTTCTTACCATGTTTTTCACCCAAAGTAGTTTCCTTAAGAATTCTATGTATAACTAAATCAGGATATCTTCTAATAGGAGAAGTAAAATGACAATAATAATCTTTTCCCAATCCATAATGACCAATATTATTAGGAGAATATTTAGCTTTAGCCATACTTCTAATTAATCTAGAAGATAATATATCACTTAAATTACCAGTACTAGCAACATAATTAGCTAATTGTTGCATATACTTAGGATTACTAACACAATCATTAGCATCTAACATATTAAAACTAAAACCAACAATATTTAGTAATTTAATAAGATCATTTACTTTCTCTTCATTAGGACTACCATGTACTCTATGTAAACAAGGATAACCATATCTAGATAAATGTCTATCAACAGTTTCATTAGCAATAACCATAAACTCTTCAATTAAATTTTCAGCATAATCATTTACTCTTTCACGAGCACCAATCATCATACCATCTTCATCATAAACTTCTTCTTTATCACCAACACCAAATTCAATAGAACCTTCTTTTATTCTTTTCTTTCTTAATATTAAAGCTAATTGATTCATTAAATTTAATGTCTTAGTAAATTCTTTATATTCAGGATCTATATTATTATTTTTCAAAATATCATTAACTTTATCATAACTCATCTTTAAATCAGAATTAATAACAGAATTAACAATAGTATAATTACAAACATTACCCTTATTATCAATTTCCATTGAACAAGTAACTGCTAAACGATCAACATTAGGGTTTAATGAACAAATACCATTTGATAACTCATGAGGTAACATTGGAATAACTTTATTACCTGCATAAGTACTAGTACTCTTACGATATGCATCTATATCTAATGGAGAATTTTTTGAGATATAATGAGATACATCAGCTATATGAACTCTTAACATAAAATTACCATTATTAAGACGACAACAACTAATTGCATCATCCATATCTTTAGTATTAACACCATCTATAGTAAAAGTCTCCATATCTGTAAAATCACTTCTACCTATTCTATCACTAGGTAAAACTTCAGCAGGAGTCCAATCTACTTGTCTCCAAGAATCATCACTAAAATCATTATCCATACCGTATTTTAAAGCTTCCCAAAAGATATCAACACCAGGTTCATCTTTATGTTTTAACTTTTCAACTGAAGTAACTCTATAATAATCAGCAGAATCAGTATCAGTATGATTTACTTTAGCTTTAACTCTACTACCTTCAACAATCTTATTAGATAGAACCATTTCACTATCTAAAGAAACAAATAAATCCTTATACTTCTTATTAACAGGTTTAACATAATAACCATAATTTCTATCTCTATATACTTCTCCATATATAGTATCTATTTTATTATCAAGAATCTTATAAATCTTAATAGAAGCATTCTTTCCATCACCAGTAACGTCTACTAAAACAAAATCCCCATCATGAGCGCCATTAAAATATTCACTTCGAACAATATAATCTTCTTTTTGAGAAATAACTTCACCATCTTTTATATAAGAAGTATCCTCAGTAACTACACCATTACCATTTCTTAATAGATTAAAAGTTCCTTTATGAAAAGAAGTATTTTTAATATACTTATAACCTTTACCTACTTCTAAAAAGTCATAACTAGCAATATAATCATCAATAATATTATTAATAGCAATTAATGATTCTTTACTAAAAGAAACTTCTTCATCATATTTCTTAGAAACTCTATTTCTAGTCTTCTCAATTATCTCATCTCTAGTTAATGCCCTTTTACTCTTTTTTACTACTTTTAAAATATCTTCTTCAATATCAACTAAATACTTGTTCTTCATAAACTTCCCCCAACAATATTATTATAATCTTTTTATCACAAAATAAAAAGGGAAAAACTTGTTTTTCCCCTTTTAATTAACTCTTCTAACTGACATTAATGAATCATATGATCCTCTATCCCAAGCAGAGACACTACTAGCGATGATTCCTTGAGAAGGATTAGTAGCATGAACCATCATTCCATTTCCTACATATAAAGCAGAATGTGTAACTCTACCACCATGACCCCAGTTCAAAATATCACCAGGTTTAGCATTAGAATAACTAACACCAACACCAATTCCAGCTTGACCAGCAGCACTATGTGTAATATTCTTACCAAATTGTGAATAAATATAAGCTACAAATCCACTACAATCAAATCCAGTTGCTGGTGAAGAACCACCAGATACATATCTAGATCCAATTAATGAATAAGCAAGACTTACCATACTATTACCATGTGCATTAGCTGGTGCATTATTATTAACAGTACCAACACTATAATTATTAACAACAGGTTCCTTAACATTAATAGTAAAAGTCTCAACAGTAACATTATTAGCTCTATCAACAGCTTTAACTTCTACTTTATAAGAACCAGACTTATTACTATCAAAATTACTCTTAATAGTATAATACTCAGTACTATCATTATCAGCTTTCTTTCTATATGATAAATTATCATCATCATCAATAACTGATTTAATATTACTCTTTAAATCATACTTAGAACCACTAGTAATAGTAATATTAGTCTTTTTAACTTTAATCTTAGGTTTAGTATTATCATATACTCTAACATTAAGAGGTATAACCTTCTTAACATTATCTTTCTCAACTTCAATTACTACTTCTTGATTACCAAGTTTCTTAGTATCAATATCAGTTACTATTTTATAACTCCCATTTATATCTTTTAATAATGACTTTAAGTCAACTTTATTCCCATATTTTATTTCTTTTTGTTTTAAGCTAGCACTCAAGTTATCATATATCATATAATTTCTAAATACATAAGTACTTACCAATATGATAAGAAATAACATTGTTGTTAAAGAAAGTCTAAAGAAAGACTTCTTATATTTTAACATATAGTTTTCACTCCTCAATTTAAAAAGAATGCTTAATATACTAACATATTTATATAAGAAAGTCAAAATTCACAACTTTATAACCTCAAAATTACAATAATAATCATAATAAAAAAGCTCATATATTGAGCTTTTATTTAGTTACTTGTTTAGTTTGTTTTCTAGTAATAATCAAAGAAGTAATAGAAACTACTAATAAAATAACTAATACTAATAAACTTCTACCCGTAGATGGATTCTCAACTATTTGATTAATAACTGTACTAGGAGTTTTTTTACCACGTTGTTTAACAGTATCAGTTAATACATCTACAGTTTTATTACCAAAAGCATTAGAATACTCTAAATTTTGTACCTGAACATTATTTAATTTAGTAATCTCTTTATCACCAGTACTCTTAATTCTAAAACGTACTACTACAGCACTTAATCCAGTATCAGACTCTTCCATATCTTTACCATCTAATGAATAAAAACAATTTTCATTTTTTAAATTAGTAAAATTCTCTCCCGCAACAATATCAACAATATTATAATCATCTGTATCTAATCTAAATTTTATATTATTAAATTTAGAATAATAAGTAGTTTTTAATTCACAAACAGATTCTTCACCAGAAGATATTTCACTAGGATTACACTTGATTTCATAAGTAGGTTCTTTATACTCAACAGGTACAAACTCAAATTCCATAGCATTACATTGCTCAAAATAATAATCAAGTTTCCAATATTCAGAATAGCTATTATCAATTACAGGTGTATCATTTGAACTATACATCGAATTATTTCCAATATCAAACGAAGAAGAAGATATAAAATCACCGTTTTCATCATAATAATTAAAAACTATATAAGTGAAAGTATAACAAGAAGTAATACTATTATAAAAATCACAATCACTTACACCATCAGTAGCATCTAAAACATCTCCATTTTTAAAGACATCTCCTATTTCAACTTTATTTAATCCCTTACTTTTAGCATAAACATCAATCTTATCACGATTAATAACACTAATAACCATTAAGATTGCTATTAAGCATAGGGATATAACTCTTAATTTTCTTTTCATAAAGTTCACCATCCTACTTTATTATATCATATTTACTTATAAATAAACTACATATTTTTAATATCAATATATATATAATACTAATTATCAAGATACCTAAACATCTATAAGTAAAATAATTAAATAAGAATGAATGACTAAATAAACCCAAAAATCTAATAAAAGGAATTAAACATAATATAATTAACATTCTATACTTACTATAATCAAATAATAATATATGAATAAATAATAATACTAAAAATATAAATACAATAAAACTATACTTAAATAAATTAAATGGAAGTAAATTATTAATATTCAACATAATACTATTAATATAATTAATATCTTGTTCATAATTAGTTCTTATAGTAGCTTTTTCAAATATTACTTTATAATAATCAAACCCAAAATATATTAAATCAATTACCCATTTAGTAACAAAAGTTAATATATAAAACAATCCCCAAATAAATATATATTTTATTAACTCTTTAAAACTAAAACTACCATTATCAATAGATAATACTGCATATACAAATAAAGGTATTGTTAAAACTAAAGTCTCACAAGTTAAGAAATCAAAGAAACAAGTTAAAGCCCCACTAATCGCAAATAAAACACCTAAATATTTACTCTTCTTTTCAAATAACTTAATAACAAACAAAGTAAATAATAAAGTTAATACTCCCGCAAAAAAGTATTGAACAGAAAACGCAGTAAAGAATATATTAATACTTAAACACATTAATCCATATGATATCGCAAGTACCTTATTATGATTCCATATTCTCTTAATAGTAATTATTAATAATACTAATAAAACAAGTAATTGTAATACATACATAGTATATCCAACAGGCATTAATAAAAGCATAACTTTACTATACATTGCTTGTCCATGCCAATACCTACTATAATTAATTAACTTACCCTCTTTATTAACAAAAGCCTTTTTTAAATCTTTCAACTTATCTAATTTCTCTTGATAAGACATTCTAATTATAGAATCTATTGGATCTTTATTATCCAAATTATATGCCATAGATATATCCCTAATATCTCCACATTTTTCTAATCTAATAAAATCCAACTTTGTAGAATTAATATTACTACTATACTTTTCAAAAAAATCTAATGATTTAGCAGTATTTTTATATATAAGATTATTAGGTATTAAAGAAACAAAAAATAAAGAAAAAAACATAAATAATATCAAAATAATAAATAAAGATATATATCTAAATAGAAATGAACTTTCAAATTTAATTTTATTAATCAAATGAAGATGTCTAAATCCATCTTTAATAGTATTAAGATGAGGTTTTCTATCTCTACCATCTTTAAATAAATCTGTAGAGATTTCAATCATTTTTAAATTATTTAATTTAGCTTTAATAATCATCTCACTCGCAAATTCAAATCCAGTACTATCAAGATTACAATTTATAATTTTATCTCTTCTAAAAGCTCTCAATCCACAATGAAAATCATGACTCTTAGTTCTAAATAATATATTTCCATACTCAGTTAATAATCTAGAACCATATCTATGAGAAAAAGGCATAGCCCCTTTTTCAATTAAACCTTTAAATCTATTACCAACTACAAAATCATACTCAGATAACATATCTAAAAATCTAGGAATATCTTTTTCATTATAACTTAAATCACTATCTAACATAACAATATAATCACTTTTACTATGATTAATACCATTCATTAAAGTAGCTCCATATCCCTTATTAGTCTCAATAATAACTTTAACTTTCTCTTTTAAAGATATATCTCTAGACTTATCAGAACTATTATTATCACAAACAATAATATGATAATTATAATTAGTTTTATCCATAACTTTCTTAATTCTCTTAATACAAGTACCAATAGTTTTCTCTTCATTAAAACAAGGAAGAAGTATATCTACACTATTTCTTTTCATAATTACACCTATATATATTATACAATAAAAAAAAGAATAATTTAAACTTATTCTATTTCACATATCAAAGAATAATGATCACTAACATAACCAAAATCATTAATATCTTTATCAATATGTTTATCTTTTACTTTTAATCTCTTATCTAAAAGAATATGATCTATCATTTTCATATTAGGTTTACTAGGAAAACTACTAGACATTTCATCTTTATAAGGATCTAAATACTTATTATCTTTAATAAAATTACTAAATCTTTTATTATCAATACTCATATTAAAATCACCAGTAATAATTAAATATTCATCCTTAGATAATTCTTTATCAATAATAGTTTTAAGTATATTTAATTGTTTTATCTTATTATCAGAATCACTATTGTCTAAATGAGTATTAATAATCATATAATTCTTTTTATCTTTTTCAAAATGACATACTACACATATCCTAGGAGTTTTATCATTCTTATCTTTTTTTCTAATCTTATCAATATCTTTATATAAAGCATATGTCTTATATGATTTAATTTTATATTTTTTATTAATTAATATAGATGTATATTCACCATAAAAAGGAATATAACTACTCTTACTACCAGTTACTATATAATAATCATCTAAATTAGTAATTAAGTAATTTAAAGAATGACTATTAAGTTCTTGAAAACCAACTATATCAGCTTTAATAAAATCAATATAATGATATAAATTTCTAGTTCTAAATAATTTACCAAAAGAAAAATTTTTAACATTAAAAGACATAATCTTCATAACCTTCACCATCTTAATAATAATATAATTTATAATTAAAAACAACCTAAACCTTATGAATTATCTAATCATTTAAATCACTATTATTGCGAATTAAATACAAAAGTTAGAAGATAACTTATATTGAAAAATATATATATTTATGATATAATATGTACACATATGGGGATGACTAGGTTTCGACGGGAATATTAGAGCATAGATCGCAAGTCGGAGGAACACGTCACGAACACAAGCAATAAATGCTAACAAAGTTAAAACTGCATTTGCAAACATGTTTGGTGGAAGCCAAGCATATGCAATGGCCTAATTAATATAAAGGCATGCACTCTACCTATTATTACCTAAGTAATAGAATAGGGTTCGTTTTATTAGGTTATAGCTATTATTTGTCTAGATAATAGAAAGAATTTTTAGACTGGTATAACTATTTGGTCGTTAACTACTTGATAGTTATATGAGATTAATTAGTTAACTAAACTTGTAGAAGTTTATGTAGCTAGATTTTCGGACAGGAGTTCGATTCTCCTCATCTCCACCAATAATAAAAACAAAGTCAAATTATTTTGACTTTTTATTTTGCAAAAAACAGGAATTCCTTCTATCATCTTATTAATTTCAATCATAAGTATAATCAGTGGAACATACTTTTATAAACTAAACAAAAAAGAACATAGTAATTTATGTTCTTTTAACTACAAATTCTATCTAAGTATTTATTAAAACGATTTAAAAATTCGCCATCATAACCAGATCCAGCTGTTAATACTTTAAACTTATTATTAACTTTAATAGCTAAAGTTCCAAACTCATAATTTGGGTATTTAGTTTTATCTAATTCACCTTTAAGATAAAGATAGTATTTATTATCTGATACACCTGTAATTTTAATAGAATCTTTTACAATATCTTCTTTATTAAATCCAGCATTTAAATTATCTAAAGATTCAATTATTTCATTCTTATCTTTATCTGTTAGAACATAAGATAAATCTAATTTAGAAAAAGGACATTCTCCACTAGATTCATAATTTAAAGCGTTATCTTCAAGATTATTTTCAACTTTATTCACTTCATTTGTTTCTTTTTCAGGATTTTTATTATTAATAGATTTATTACAACAAATATAACCAACTAGCAATAATATAATAACTAATAATAAAATAATAACTATAATTGAATAATTTCTATTTTTCATATATTCTACCTTCTTTTATTTAGTATAACATATTATTATTTACAATATACAATATTAATATAATTTTATATAATATAGTTAATTGGAGGATATATGAAAAAATATGACTGTAAAGTAATATTATGTGGTCCAGCTATTGGTAAAACATATTTAGCTGAACATGATTCTAATTTTATTGATATTGATGGAACAGTATCTAAATATAAATATAATTTGAATAATCAAGACTTTGAAAAAGGTAAATTAAATAGAGGAGAAATCATTAATAAAGATTATAAAGAATACGGAATAAATCTATTAAATAAAACAATAAATGAAGGTAAAATAGCTCTAATATCATATCATGAGTATATATTAGATTATTTAATTGAAAATAATATTGATTATTGCCTTGTATATACAGATATCAATTTAAGAGAAGAATATATTAATAGAATGAGAAATAGAGGTAATTCTGAAGAATTTATATATGAAATGACTAATGAAGAAGCATGGAATAATTTCCATATAAAAGATAAAAATGATACTAAACCAAAATATAAAATTATATTAAAAAAAGGACAATATTTATCTGATATAAAACAATTATTTAAATAAAAAAAGAACATAGTAATCTATGTTCTTTTTTATAATTAATATTTTCTTCCACTTTCCATATTATAACCAGAATGTATTCCTAAATTTTCTCCCATATTTTGGTTATATATTTTAGAATATTCTTCTAATGTCATTTTTCGTGGACATTCAACTGATTTTTTTCCAACATCAATAAATGTTCTAGTAGGTTCACCTACTCCTTTTCCTATAACCGCATCTGTAGCAGAAATAGTAACATCATCAAAAGGCATTATATCTCTAGAATTAGAATTATCTATTCCATTTTCTCTTAAAAATTGTCTAAACACATATTCTTTAGCAACTGACTCTTTATAATATCCTTCCATTCTATCAAAATATTCTCTTTGTTCTGGACTAAACAAATCATAATCAACTACAGTAACTACTTCTTCTTCACCTTGCATATTAGTTACTGTCTTTTCTACTAAAGCAGGTTTACTTGCCTCTAAAAAATCCGCATAACTTGCTTCTACTAAATTATGTAATCTATTTCTTTCTTCAAGAACCAACATTTCATCATATTCCATATTATATTCCTCCTATGATAAGAATAAGTTTTTTTCATTGAAATTGCAAACTAAAAAACAAAATTGTACGTTAATTTACATTTTTATTTTTAATGCTTTTTTCTTTTCATCTAGTCTAGCATATTCCTTATTAATTACTTTAAAAGAATCTAACTTATCCATAGTAAATATATCTTTCTTGTCATAGCAATACCATAAAACAGATTTAATTAATTGAAAATCTCCTCTTACATTATCAAGTATTACATCTTTTTCTTCATCATTAAATTTATAAGTTCGAATAGCTTTATCAATAGAACTATGACCTTCTAATAGTAATAAATTAAGTATTTCTTTTCTATTTAAATATTTCAAAAGTTTTATATCACTACAGGCAAATATTTCATAGTCATAATATTCATCAATACAATGATCTATTGTACCACTAGCTTCAATAACACCAACTTTTATTTCTTCTTTATCATCAAAAAATCTAAAAACATCAGCTAATCTAGTACAATAATAATATCCTCTACCAGTATTACCAAATCTAGCTAATATTTCACCATCTTCATGATACTTTTCATTTATTTCAAACTTTTTACCATATCGATTAGTACCATCACCATTAAAAGCTTTATAACCAATCATATTATCACCTGTTTAATATATAATAACACATAAAAAGCATTTAAAAACAGTAAAATTAAGTAAAATTGTATATATATAATCTTTTATAATTATAATATATTTGTAATAATATAGTTAGAGGTGAGAATATGGGAGTTATTCAAAATGTAAGAAATGAATTAATGAAAAAAGAAATTAAAAATAATAGATTAACTTTTAAAGAGCCAGGATTTAATTACTTCGTAACTATAACTGAAAATAATAAAGATATTAAATATTTTAATGAGAATCTTCAACAAGGTTGTGCAAGTCCTTTTGAAACAACTGAAGAAGGTACTAAATATCAAATATTATGGAGAAGTAACGATGAAGAAGGAGGTCTATTTTATAAACTAACTCCTCCAATAGATGTTGATTGGAACAGTAAAGATGATTGGTGGAAATTAAGCGGTTTGCCAGGAACAAAAACATTAGTAAATGATGAAGTTATTAAACATCTACTAGATAATCAAGATAAATGTAGTGAAATTATTGATATGGCAAAAAGATTAAAAGGTGAAGTTTTTGGTGAAAACTATAGAACATCTAGTAATTATAGAGATACAGAACCATGGGCTACTGTTGATGAAGCACTAAATATTGAAAATAACAAACACATAAAAAAATGATCGTATGATCATTTTTTTAATACCTAGAAATTTGTTTTCTAATATCTCTTTGAATATCTCTTTCTTTTATAGTTTCTTTCTTTTCAAATTCTTTTTTACCTCTACAAACACCTAATTCCACTTTTAATAGATTTTTCTTAAAATATAGTTTTAGAGGTATAAAAGTATAATTACCTTTTTCTTTATACTTAATAAGCTTATTTATTTCTTTTCTATGTAATAAAAGTTTTCTATCTCTAGTCTCTTCATGATTAAATATATTTCCTTCTTTATATTCTGCTACAAACATATTTAATAATATTACTTCATTATTCTTTATAATAGCATAACTATCTTTTATATTAGCAGAACCATTTCTAATAGATTTAATTTCAGTACCAGTTAAAGCTATACCAGCTTCTAATACTTCATCTATAAAATAATCATGTCTAGCTCTTCTATTAAGTATTTCCATATTATCACTCCCCTGATAACCCCCAAGTTAAATCTGCATATCTTGAAGAAACAACTTCTTTGTATTTATTATAATATGACTTATAACCAGGTAATAGTTTATCATTTAATTGAGAATATGTATATAGTTTAAATGCTTTATTATAACCACCCGTATGACGATTAGCATATGTATATACAAGTTGAGCCTTAGGTTCAACTACACTAATAGTAACATTATCTTCTAAATCAACATGTTTTTTAACTGTAGTTTCCATTATTAATCCAGTTAAATTTTCTATTCCATTTTGATCACTGATAACATTACCTAATGAATAAATAACTAAAGTTTTTCCATTATTTATATATTCAACTGGTTCTACTACATGTGGATGAGCTCCAATTATAATATCAACACCTAAATCAGATAAGAATTTTCCTTCTTTCTCTTGAGCATCACTTACTCCTAAAGAATACTCAGTTCCCCAATGCATCGCAACAATCACAACATCTACTTTATCTCTTACTTTTTCTATATCAGCTTTAGCTTTCTCTTCAGAATATTCATTACTTAAGTAATCTTTACCTTGTGGTGTAGGTAAACCATTATTCCACATAGTATAAGAGAAAAATGCATAGGTAATATTATTCTTTTCATATGTTTTTACTTCATCACGTTCTTGTTGTGAAGCCCATTGTCCACTAGTTACTATCTCAGGATGTTTTTTCCAATAAGCAACAGAACTTAATACTCCTTCTTCTCCCTTATCCATAGTATGATTAGTCGCTAAAGAAACCATATCAAATCCACAATCAATAAAAGCATCTCCTACTTCTTGAGGTGAATTAAATCTAGGATAAGAATCTAATCCCATCTTAGTACCACCTAATATAGTTTCTTGATTATAATAAGCTAAATCATATTTACTAATAATAGGTTTCATATTACTAAGCATAGGTTTAAAATCATAAGAACCATCACTTTGTTTCGCATCAGCATATAATCCATAATGAATTAAAGCATCTCCTACCATTACCAAATTAAATTGATAATCTTTCTCAGTCTTAACAGGTTTCTTTTCTTCTACCTTTTTTTCTTCTTTTTTAGGTTTATTAAAGACCTTTTTATAACCAAATAAACCTCCACCTACTAATATTATTAAAATTAATAGTATTATTATAGGTTTTTTCTTTAGTTTTCTTTTTTTCACTTTTCTACTCATCTTTATATTCCTTTACTATTTCAAAATCTATAGTTTTATCTTCTTTAGAAGCTCTAACTACCTTTACTCTTACTTTTTCACCAATAGTATACCTCTTATGTGATTTTTCTCCTACTAAACACATATGTTCTTCATCAAAATGGAAGAAATCTTTCATATCTTTAACAGGAATTAATCCTTCTATTAAATTATCTAATTCTACAAACATACCAAAATTAGTAACAGAAGAAATCATACCATCAAACTCTTCTCCAATATGAGATTCCATATACTCTGCCATCTTCATATCATCAACTTCTCTTTCACAGTTAACAGCTGCTCTTTCTCTCTCACTGGCTTGATCTGCTATAGAATATAATTTAGATTCCCATTTCTTAATAGTGCCATTATCTAACTGATGATCAAATAAATATGTATGTAATAATCTATGAACTGTAGTATCAGGATATCTTCTAATAGGAGAAGTAAAATGTGTATAACATTGACTTCCTAATGCATAATGTCCTAAATTTTCTGATCTATATACAGCTTTTTGCATACATCTTAATAACAATGTAGATAAAATCTTATATTCTTTCTTATCTTCTAATTGTTTTAAAATATCTTGTATAACTGTAGGTCTAGTATCAGTAATATCAGCTTTAACATTGTAACCTAATGAAGAAACAAATGTTAAGAAGTCCTTAATCTTTTCAGGTTTAGGAACCTCATGTACACGATAAATAAATGGTAAACTCATAAAGTAAATATGATTAGCTACACATTCATTAGCCGCAATCATAAAGTCTTCAATTAACTTTTCTCCTTCACCTCTATCACGAAGTTTAACTTCAATTGGCTTACATTCTTCATCAACTAATATCTTAGCTTCATTAACTCCAAAGTCTACATATCCTCTTTTTTCTTTCATTTTACGAAGTATATGAGCTAACTCATTCATTAATCTTAATGTATCAGCATACTCTTTATAATCATCCGCAACAGTATCTCTTTCTAAAATATCATTTACTTTATTATAAGTCATTTGTTTTCTAGATTTAATTATACTTGGAAAGATTTCATAATCTAATTGTTTACCAGTACCATCAAATTCCATTACACAACTTATAGCACATCTTTCTACTTCAGGATTTAAAGAACAAATTCCATTAGATAACTCATGAGGTAACATTGGAATAACTCTATCTACTAAATAAACACTAGTACCTCTAGCATAAGCTTCTTTATCTAAAGGAGAATCTTCTTTAACATAATAAGAAACATCTGCTATATGTACACCTAATTTATAATGACCATTATTAAGTTTCTCAATACTTATCGCATCATCTATATCTCTAGTATCATCCCCATCAATAGTAAATATCATTTCATTAGTTAAATCTCTTCTTCCCTCTTTATCTATAGGAAGAACCTCCATAGGCATCTCACTAACCTCATCTTGTACATCTTGAGGAAACTCTACATTAAATTTATATTTATAGATAATAGATAATATATCTACTCCAGGATCATGTTTATGACCAATAATTTTAACTACTTTTCCTTTATATTTATTATTGTTAATCTTCTTAACAATCTCAACAACAACTTTATGTCCATCTACAGCATTTAAACTATTTTCTCTATCAATTTCAATATCTAAATTAATCTTCTTATCATCCAAAGTTAAATAACCAATATTATCTTTAAAATTAATTTCTCCTATATATTGATCAACTTGTCTCTTAATAATCTTTAGAATTCTTCCTTCTAATCTATCTATATTCATTTTACTAGTAATTTCAACTAATACAATGTCATCATGAATCGCACCATTCATGTCTAATGCATCTACATAGATATCTTCTTCAAGATTATCAACTTCTACAAAACCAAAACCCTTCTTATTAACTCTTAATACACCTTTTCTTAAATGAGAGTTCTCAATCAACATATATTTATCTTTTTTAGTATGATAAATAATAGTCTCATCTTCTAATTCATGTAATGAGTTTAACAATTCTTCAGTTTTAGATGTATCAGCTATTCCTAAATCTTTTTCAATCTCAAATACATCTAATGCTTTATCACTATTCTTTAAAATATTTAATATATCATCTTTCATAGTATCACCATAGATATTATATCAAAATAAAAAGGACTTTAAAAGTCCTATACAAACATTGCTATTAAAGAAATTAAGAAAAAGGCAATTCCTAAAATGAAAGTAAAACGAGTCATAAATAATTCTGATCCTCTTTCTTTTCTATTTACAAACAATGAAGATGTATCTCCAGAAATAATTCCTGAAGTTCTTTCAGCATTACCACTTTGTAATAACACTAACACGATTAAAATAATTGAAATAACTAATAATACTACTTTCATAAACAACCCTCCGAATAACGATATTTATTATATCACTAAATATCATATTATTCAATTCTATTTTTTTATTTTTTTAACTAAATCTTTAAATTCTGCCCCTCTAATCTCACATTCTTTATATTGATCCCATGAAGCAGACGCAGGACTTAATAAAATAACTGAATCATTTGAACTCATTTTATATAATTCATTAAATCCATCACTTAAATGTTCATAAACAATAGTAGGTATATTTAACTTATCTCCAAATTCTTTAACTCTATCTCTACATTGTCCAATTCCCAAAATACCTTTAACATTATTCATAAATGGAATTAAATCATCAAAGTTTTGACCTCTTTCTAAACCACCTAATATTAAATAAGTATCTTTATTAAAAGATGATAATGCTATTTGAGAACACTTAATATTAGTAGCTTCTGTATCATTATAGAATTCTCTTCCATCAACAGTATCAACATATTCTAATCTATGTTCTACTCCTTTAAAATTACTTATTACTTTTACAATCACATCATTTGAAACATCAAACTCTTTCGCAACCATAATCGCAGCCATACTATTCTCAACATTATGCATTCCTTTAATTTTAATATCATCTATATTAATAATCTTATCTTCTCCGTAACAAATAAAATTATCTTCTAAATAACAACCATCTATCTTATTTTTACTAGAAAAATACTTTTTAATAGATTTAATATTCTTTGTCTCATTTAAAACATCTTTATTTTCATTATTAAGTATCGCAATATCTCCTTCATCTTGATTATAAAACATTCTAGCTTTAACTTCCTTATAATGTTCATAAGTCTTCATAAAATCAATATGAGCTTCAGAAAAATTAGTAATTACACCAACATGAGGTTTAAACTTAATAAAGTTCTCTCCTTGTTGACAACTAACTTCCATAACTATAATATCATTACTCTTTAATTTATTTAAAATACCACTAATAGGATAACCAATATTACCACATAAGTGAACTCTATCACCATAAGCTTCTTTTAATATTTCATAAGTCAATGTTGTAGTTGTAGTCTTACCATTTGTACCAGTAATACCAATCAATGTAACATCATTAGGTAATAATCTATAACTCATTTCAGCTTCATTTATAACTTCAATACCTAATTCTCTTGCTTTTAAAACATATTTATGATCTATTGGTACACCGGGATTTTTAATTAAATAATCAAAACTAGAATCAAGTAAATCATCAGGATGAGATCCAAATATAAATTGAACACCCTTCTCTTTTAATTCATTTACTTTATTTTGATCATGTCTTTCTTCACTACCCCCATCATTTACAATAACTTCATTATTACGATCTATTAAAAATTTAGCTGAATCATAACCACTTCTCGCAAAACCTAATATTAAAATTTTTTTATTTTCAAACATACAATCACCAATATTATTATACAATAAATAATACTTTTTGTATATTGAAACAAAACAATAATATATGATATAATTACAAAGTAAGGAGACAATATGAAAGTAGTAAATCTAAGTCCTGCACAATTCGATGATTTTTCAAATAAAAATCCAAATAAAACATATTATCAATCATCTACTTATGGAGATTTTATTAAACATTTTAGTTTTAAAGTAGAATACTTAGGTATAGTAGATGATAATAACGATTTACTTGGAGCTTCCTTAATAATGTATAAAGAAGCATTTATGGGTAATAAAATAGGATATGCCCCAAGAGGATTTTTATTTGATTATGAAGATAAAAAGAGAACAACCCAATTAGTTGAAACTCTAAAAAGAGATTTAGCTAAAAAGAAATATATGTATCTAATTATGGATCCTAGTGTTGCTTTATCTGTAAGAGATAAAAATGGAGAAATAGTTAGTTTAAATCATAATGCTGAAAGCACACTAAATAATATTAAAGCATCTGGTTTTACATATAAAGGAGAAACTAAATATTTAGAAAATCAAAGTCAAAAATCTAGATGGGAAGCTTTAGTAACATTAAATGAAGATATAAGAGATAAATTTAATAAATTTGATAAAAGAACTAGAAGTAAAATAAGAAAAGCATCTTCTGCAGGATTAGAAATAGTAAAAGATGATAAAAAAGATATAAAATACTTATATGAATTTGTTAAGAAAAAAGAAAGAAAACCTTTATCTTACTTCCAACAATTCATAAAAGAATTTGGAGATAATGTAGAAGTATATTATGCTAATGTCAATACAGAAACATATATTATTAATAGTAGACGAGCATATGAAAAAGAAGTAGAAACAAACGACAACTTAGCTGAAATAATACAAGATCCATCAATAGATCAAAAAGCAAGAGATGAATATATAAGTAAAAAGATGAAATCAGATGCTCAAAAAGAAGTCTATAAAAACAACATGATCCAATCAACAAAACTATTAAAAGAGTATCCAAAAGGAATCCCTGTAGCTGGCGCAATAGTATTAAAATATGATAATGCTGCATTCATTATAACTGATGGTATTAATGAAAAATATAGAAATTTATATGCAGGATACTTCTTAAAATGGAAACTAATAGAAGAATATATGAATGAAGGTATAAAATATATTAATTTAGGTCCTATATCAGGAGATTTTACACCAAATAATAAATATCAAGCATTAAATGAATCAAAATTAGGATTTAATACATTAGTAACTGAAAATATAGGAGAATTTGAATTAATAATTAAAAAATTATCATATAATTTATATCTAAATCTAAATAAAAAATAACACGTACTTTACGTGTTTTTTTATTTTTAGTATGTAAACTTAACAATGTAATATTGTAAACAGGTGTATAGTTTACTATAATTATTATAATAGAGAGTGAGATTATGGCTAAGAATTTATTAAAATATTTAACTATTATAATAATTTTAGAATTAATATTACACTTTGCTTGTTTTAAAGGCATTTCCTTAACACAATTAATAATGCTATTATTATTCTCAATAATCTTTTCAATAATAAATACATTTATCATAAGTATTATAAAAAAAGATAAATATAAAAGATTATTCTTTATAATAACTACTTTATTATTAGTAATATTATTTTCAGCAGAATTAGTATATTTTAAAATATATGAATCATTTTTTACATTCAATGGAATAGTCTTCATAGGAGCTCTAAAAGATGGTCTAGATAAAATATTACTAACTATATTTCAAAATGGTATCTACATAATCGCATTCTTTATACCATTAATAGTAATATTATTAAAATCATCAAAAGAATTTGGTTCAATTAATAAACAAGAATCAATGGTATTAGGACTAATATTATTATTATCAATATCATATAGTTACTTTATCATAGATAATGATAAAGAAAATGATGATTCTCTTTATAACTTAATGTATCAAGTAAACTTACCAAAACTAAATGTAGAAAACTTTGGTTTACTAGAAACATCAATCATTAATTTAAAAAGAACAATATTTGACTTTGAAGAAATACAGTCAGCTAAAGAAGATATCTTAACAAACAAAAGAACTGTATTAAATCAAGATGCAAAAGATAATTATAATGAATTAGATATAGATTTTGATGAATTAGCTCAAAATGAAAAAAATCCTAAAATAAAAGAATTACATAAATACTTTGCTAATCAACAATCAACAGAAAAAAATGAATTTACTAATGTGTTTGAAGGTAAAAATTTAATATTTATTATGGCAGAATCATTTGATGAAATAGCTATAGATAAAAAATTAACACCAACTCTTTATAAAATGAAAAATGAAGGAATTAAGTTCAACAATTATTTTTCTCCTAAATATCCTGCTTCTACAGCAGATGGAGAATATATGCTTGAATGGGGATTATTACCAGTTATAGGTAATGAATATAGTTTAATAGACCTAGTATATAATAAAAGAGCTTATCTTTTACCATTAAAGTTTAAAGAGATGGGATATAAAACATATGGATATCATAATTATTTTGGATATTATAACTTAAGAAAAAAATATTTTTCTACATTAAACTTTGATAAAACAAGATATTGTGAAGATGGAATAAATATGAAATGTTCACATTTTCATGGTAGTGATGTAGATATGATGGAACAAACAATAGATGATTATATCAATCAAGATAAGTTTTATGCATACTATATAACTCTAAGTGGACACGGATCATATGATTCAAGTAACTTTGTAGCTGAAAAACATATAAATAAATTAAAAGGATATAATTATCCATATAATTTAAAATATTATTTAGCTGCGAATATAGACTTTGATATCGCAATGAATAAACTAATAACAAAATTAGAAAAAGCAAATAAATTAGATGATACAGTAATAGTAGTTTCATCAGATCACTCACCATATTATTTATCAAATGAACAAGTAAATCAAAGATCAAAAGTAAATAGATTAAACAGAATAGATAGAGATAGAGGTTCATTGTTAATATATAATAGTGGTTTCAAGAAAAATATTAATATTGATAAATATGCTATGAATATAGATGTTTTACCTACAGTATTAAATATGTATGGAATAGAATATGATTCTAGATTACTAATAGGTAAAGACATAATGGCAAATAATAATGAAGGAATAGTAATATTCCCAGATAGAAGTTTCGCAACAAACTATGGAAGTTATGATTCTAAAACAAAGAAGTTTAAAAAATATAAAAAATTAAATGATAATAAATATATCCAACAAAAGATAGATGAAGTTAATAACAAATATAAAACAAGTGTTAATATGCAATATAATGACTATTACAAATATGTATTAAGGTAGGTGAAATAATGACAAAAGATAAAATGTTACCATTATCATTACTCTTCTTATCAACATTCATGTTATTCTTAGGTTTCTCATATAAGAATATAGAAAAAAGAGTTGCATCATACTCATATAGTGATAAAGAAGAATTTAATGATATGAATAAAGCAATTAATTATATAGAAACATTACCAATACATATAAATATAATAAATCAATACTTCTCATCAATTAATAATCTAGATAAGGAACAACAACAAGAAATAATAATATCATATGCATTAAAAAATAATTATAAAATATATGATTGTTCAGACACATATAGTAGAAGTATATGTATAAATAAAGATGATTTAAATAGTCAAGAATTACAAAAATTATTTAATACTAACATAACATTTGATAATAATACAATAGATATTAATATAGATAGATATGGAAAAGTAAGAGCAAGAACAAATAATTATCTATCATATTATAAAATAAATATTAATAATTATAATAAAAAATATAATAAATATACTGAGTTTTACAAATATAAAAAAGAAAATGATAAATATATTTTCTATGTATATGAAGGATATTATGAATCAAATTGTATACCTAATTCAAAAATAGAATTAAATGATTTCCTAGATGAAGATATTAAAAAAGAAGGTATATGTAGTCCAAATAAAACATTTATAAGTGATTACTCAGTAGATGGAATACAACTATATAAGTATGAATTAAAAAAAGATCAAGAAGATAATTTTTACTTAGTAGGATTTAATCCAGTAAATAAAGAAGGCATAAAAAAAGAGTTGTAATTAACAACTCTTTTTATTATTCATAAATCTTAGTAACGTTTCCAGCACCAACTGTATGTCCACCCTCACGGATAGAGAATTTAGTACCTTCTTCTAAAGCGATTGAATGAATTAATTCAACGTCGAATGTAACGTTGTCACCAGGCATAACCATTTCAGTTCCTTCTGGTAATTCAATAACTCCAGTTACATCAGTAGTTCTAAAGTAGAATTGTGGACGATAGTTATTAAAGAATGGTGTATGACGTCCTCCTTCTTCTTTACTTAATACATATACAGTAGCTTGGAATTTTTTATGAGGAGTAACAGTTCCAGGTTTAGCTAAAACTTGTCCACGTTGTACTTGTTCACGAGAAATACCACGTAATAATACTCCAGCATTATCTCCAGCTTCTGCATAATCTAATTGTTTACGGAACATTTCAATTCCAGTAACAACTGTTTTTTGAGTATCTTTTATACCTACAATTTCAACTTCTTCATTTAATTTTAATGTACCACGTTCAACACGTCCAGTAACAACTGTTCCACGTCCAGTGATAGTAAATACATCTTCAATACTCATTAAGAATGGTTTGTCAGTATCTCTTTCTGGAGTTGGAATCCAAGTGTCTACAGCTTCCATTAATTCATCGATAGCAGGAGTCCATTTTGGATCACCTTCTAAAGCTTTAAGTGCAGATCCACGAATGATTGGTGTATTGTCTCCATCGAATTCATATTCGTTTAATAAGTCACGAATTTCCATTTCAACTAAATCTAATAATTCAGGATCATCAACCATATCACACTTATTCATGAATACAACCATTTTAGGTACTCCAACTTGACGAGCAAGTAAGATATGTTCACGAGTTTGTGCCATAGGTCCATCAGTTGCAGCAATAACTAAGATTGCTCCATCCATTTGAGCAGCTCCAGTAATCATGTTTTTAACATAGTCAGCATGTCCTGGGCAGTCAACGTGAGCGTAGTGTCTAGCATCAGTGCTATATTCTACGTGAGCAGTATTAATAGTAATACCACGTTCTCTTTCTTCTGGTGCTTTATCAATGTTTCCGAATTCAACAGCTTCATTACCATTTTTTCCAGCTAAACATTTAGTAATAGCAGCAGTTAAAGTAGTTTTTCCATGATCTACATGTCCAATTGTACCAATGTTAACATGTGGTTTTGAACGATCAAATTTTTCCTTTGCCATAAAATATTCCTCCTTATTTATTTACAACATATATTTTATCTAATAATTGAACTTTTTTCAACTATTTTCTATTAATTTCCACTCTTCTTAATAATTTCATCTGCAATGTTCTTTGGAACTTGTTCATAATGATCTGGGAACATTACGAATGTTGCACGTCCTTGAGTGTTAGAACGTAAGTTAGTAGCATAACCAAACATTTCAGCTAATGGTACCATTGCACTTAATTTAACAGCGTTACCTTGAGCTTCTTGTCCTAATGGTTTACCTCTACGAGCAGTGATATCACCCATAACATTTCCGAAGTATTCTTCAGGAGTAGTAACATCAACTTTCATAATAGGTTCTAATAAAACTGGATTACAGTTTTTCTTAATTTCTTTAACTGCTAAAGATGCAGCAACTTTGAAACTCATTTCATTAGAGTCTACATCATGGTATGAACCATCATATAATGTAGCTTTAATATCGATCATTGGATATCCAGCAACAACTCCAGTTTGTAGAGCTTCTTGTAATCCTTTATCAACAACAGGAATATATTCACGAGGAACAACTCCACCAACAACTTGGTCAACAAATTCATAACCTTTTCCTTCATTTGGCTCGAATTTAACCCAAACATGTCCGTATTGTCCACGTCCACCTGATTGTTTAATATATTTACCTTCACACTCACCAGCGTTAAGAATTGTTTCACGGTAAGCAACTTGAGGTGCACCAACATTAGCTTCTACTTTAAATTCACGTTTCATTCTATCAACTAATACGTCTAAGTGTAACTCACCCATACCAGCGATAACAGTTTGACCTGTTTCATGATCAGTATGAACTTTAAATGTAGGATCTTCTTCAGCTAATTTTTGTAATGCAATACCCATCTTATCTTGATCAGCTTTACTCTTAGGTTCTACAGCTAATTGGATAACTGGTTCAGGTACTACTAAACTTTCTAAAATAATTGGTTTCTTTTCATCACATAGAGTATCTCCTGTAGTAGTATTCTTTAAACCAACTGCAGCAGCAATATCTCCAGTATATACATCACTAATTTCTTTACGAGTATTAGCATGCATTTGTAAGATTCTTCCGATTCTTTCTTTAGAATCTTTAGAAGAGTTTAATACATAACTACCACTTGCTAAATGTCCAGAATAAACTCTAAAGAATGTTAAACGTCCAACAAATGGATCTGTCATAACTTTAAATGCTAAAGCAGCAAATGGTTCATCATCACTAGGATGTCTTACTGCTTCATCACCCTTTAAGTCAGTACCCTTAATTGATTCAACATCAACAGGACTTGGTAAATAATCAATAACAGCATCTAATAAAGGTTTAATTCCTTTGTTACCTAAAGCAGTTCCACACATAACTGGGAAAAACTCAGCAGCTAAAGTACCTTTTCTTATAGCTGATTTAATCATTTCTTCAGTAACTTCTCCCCCATCAAGATATGTCATCATCATATCATCATCAAACTCAGCAACAGCTTCAATTAATTCTGCTCTCTTTTCTTCTGCGATTGATTTTAATTCTTCTGGTATTTCAATTTCTTTAGCATTTTCTTCTTGAGCACCATCATAATGATAAGCTTTCATAGTTACTAAATCTATAGTTCCATCAAAATCTGATTCTGCTCCAATTGGCCATTCAATTGGTTTAGCATTAACTCCTAAACGATTCTTGATAGTTTCTAAACTATATTCAAAACTAGCACCCATCTTATCCATCTTATTAGCGAATATAATTCTAGGTACTTTGAAGTCACTAGCTTGTCTCCAAACTGTTTCAGTTTGAGGTTCAACACCAGCTTGTGCATCGATTAAAGCAACTGCTCCATCTAATACACGAAGAGATCTTGAAACTTCAATAGTAAAGTCTACGTGTCCTGGAGTATCAATTATATTGAAACGATAACCCTTCCAATGACAAGTAGTAGCAGCACTAGTAATAGTAATACCACGTTCTTGTTCTTGTTCCATCCAGTCCATTTGAGATTCACCATCGTGAGTTTCTCCAATCTTATGAGTTATACCAGTATGAAATAAAATTCTTTCTGTACAAGTTGTCTTTCCAGCATCAATATGAGCCATTATACCAAGGTTTCTTGTTTTTTCTAAAGATGTATCTCTTGCCATAATTTTATCTCCTTCCTACCATCTGTAATGTGCATAAGCCTTGTTAGCTTCTGCCATACGATGTGTATCTTCACGTTTTTTAACTGTAGCACCTGTTTCATTAGATGCATCAATAATTTCATTAGCTAAATTATCAGCCATACTTCTTCCATTTCTCTCACGAGAATATTTTACTAACCATTTTAAAGCAAGTGCTTGAGCTCTAGCAGGAGTAACTTCAATTGGTACTTGATAGTTAGAACCACCAACTCTACGAGACTTAACTTCTAATTGTGGTTTTATATTTTCCATACAAGTTGTAAACACTTCTAAAGGTTCTTTACCTGTATTATTCTTTATCTTTTCAAAAGCATCATAAACTATAGTTTGAGCTGTACCCTTTTTACCATCAATCATAACTATGTTAATTAACTTAGCTACAACTTTAGAATTATATATAGGATCAGCTAAAATATCTCTTTTAGTTGCACGTCTTTTACGCATAATAATCCTCCCTCCTTTTATATTATAAATTTAATTACTTAGGTCTTTTTGCACCGTATTTACTACGACCTTTTTTACGATCTTTAACTCCAGCAGTATCTAATGTACCACGAATAATGTGATAACGAACACCGATTAAGTCTTTAACACGTCCACCACGAATTAATACAACACTATGTTCTTGTAAGTTGTGACCAATTCCAGGAATATAAGTATCAACTTCTCTACCATTAGATAGACGAACACGAGCATATTTACGTAATGCTGAGTTAGGTTTCTTTGGAGTCTTTGTACCAACACGAGTACATACACCACGCATTTGTGGAGAATTACCATCGATTTGTTTCTTCTTAATAGAATTATATCTAAATCTTAAGATAGGACTCTTTGGTTTTCTAACTTTATTTTTACGCTTATTGTGAACTAATTGATTTATTGTAGGCATAAAATATATCTCCTTTCTTTACACATACCCTTGTGTATCATTTTTTACTTTAAATAAAACTTTGTTAATAACAAAGCCATTTAAACAACATAGATAATATAGCATCTATCTCAAAAATAGTCAATAATAATTAATAAAAAACATAATAAATTTTACAAATTCTTAATATAATGTTTAAATAATATTATAAAGGTGATTATATGTCTAAAGAAATATATAAATTATATAAAGAATATAACAACAAACCACTAGATAATAACTTCATAAATAAAGCATTTGAATTAATGTTAGATCAAGAGCAAGAACTAATACCATATATAAATGATTTTAGAATAACAGGAGAATATGCTAGATATTTAGGAGCATATTTACCAGAAGATAGAATTATTAAAATAAACAAAGAATTAATAGAAAAACAAAACATTAATCACCAATTATTTACTCTTCATATAATAAAACATGAATTAGAACATGCAAGGAACTTAAAAACCTTATACGAAGGAAAAAATGATATAGAATCACTAATAATATATTATTCACTAAGAAGTTATGCTATAGAACACAATCTAGAAAGATTTCCAAATCTAGATCACTTATATAAAGATTTTCTAGAAATAGAAACAAAAATGAATTATAAAACCGATCCAGGAGAAAGACTCACAGACATAAAAGCATGTAAATATATAGTTAATTTATTAAAGAATCAACGAAACTCAGAAGACTTATTAATATCAAGAATAATGTTATATTATGCATATACAAGAGGATATAAAGATAATAGATATTATATTGATCCTCCAACATATGAATTTTTATTAAAAACAGGTCAATTTCATGATCACTATTTATTAAAAAATAGAATAAATAAAAATGATTATTCATTCAATACAAGAATTACTTATGGATTACCAATAACTAATGAAGAATATAATAAAGAAGTATTACACAAAGTAAAACTCTATAAAAAGAATTGGATAATTAAAGAAAGGAGTCCCTATGAATAAATTAGAATCTATAATAAATAATATTAAAACTCAAAGAGAAAAAATAATAATTAATAAAAACAAAATACTTGAATTAAAAACAAAAATATCAGATTTAAAAATAAATAACACAGTAGCACTATATGCTTATTCACAAGATAAAATACTATATAATGAAGATATAGATAATTATAAACAAATAATACAATCTATAGAAGAAGATCCTAAAGTACAAGAATATATTATTTTATATAATAAATTATCTATTCTAGAAGAACAAATAATAAATTATTATAAAAATATACAAATAGAATTAAAAAATGAAGTTAATAATAAAAGACCTCAAGTATTTGTATATTATGATAAAGATGAAACAAACAATGTAATAACAAGAAATATCACATCATCTCAATTATCAAGACTAGAATTAGATCAAGAAGTAATATTACCAGTAAAAGATATTAATTCTAAGAGAAAACAAAGACATTTCTATAATAGAGTTAGTTTTAAATATTTAGAAGAATTATCTAAAGATAATAATTACTCTATAGAAAATAAAAATTTAGGTAAAGTTAAAAAACTAATAAAAGAAAGAGGTTAATATGGATTTATTATTAATAATAGACTTTCAAAATGATTTTATAAATGAACAAACAAAAAACTCAGTTAATGAATTAAATAAATTAGTTAATTCAAATAAATATGAAAAAATAGTATTTACAAGATTTATTAATAGTGAAGATAATCCTTGCTACAAAATGAATTGGAAGGATTGTATGACAGAAGAAGGTAGAAAAATACCAATTGATACTAAAGATTATCCAGTATTTGATAAAACAACATATACTGCTTATAATCAAGAATTAATTAATTATTTAAAGGAAAATAATATAAATAATATCTATATAGCAGGATTTGATATAGATTGTTGTGTTCTAGCAACTGCCTTCAATTTATTTGAGAATAACTATAATACATATATATTAAAAGATTATGTATATTCATGTATAAGTGATGAAATAAAAATGATTACAATAGATATATTAGAAAGATGTATTGGAAAAGACCATGTAGTATAATGGTCTTTTTTTATACAAAAAAATGGAGTGAATTATCACTCCATTAATTGATCTTCAAGTTTTTCTAGAGGTTCTCCATCCATGAATTGTCTCTTTAGTTCATAATCAACATCTCTATAGATTCTAGAACCAGTTCCAGCAGGTATTAATTTACCTAAGATAACATTTTCTTTTAATCCAGTTAATGGATCAACTTTTCCTCTAATAGCAGCATCAGTTAATACTCTAGTTGTTTCTTGGAATGATGCAGCTGATAAGAATGATTCAGTACCTAAAGCAGCCTTAGTAATACCTAATAAGATTGGTTTACCAACAGCAGGCTTTTTACCATTAATAATAGCATCTTTATTTCCATTAGTGAATTCTTTGAAGTTAACAACAGATCCTGGAACAAATCTAGTATCTCCTCCATCACTAATTTTAATCTTACTAATCATTCTTCTAGCAATAACCTCTAAGTGTTTATCAGAAATCTCAACACCTTGAGAACGATAAGTATCTTGAATTTCTTTTAAGATATATTTTTGTGTAGTAATAGGATCAGTAACAGCAAGTAATTCTTTAGGACTAATAGCTCCAACAGTAAGTTTTTGTCCAGGAACTACTTTATCACCTTTCTCTACACATAGCTTAGTACCATAGTTAGTAACATGAACTTTAGTTTCAGCTTTACCCTTAACACTAATTTCAAATTTACCACGTTCTTCTTTAATATTAGAAATAGTACCAGCTATTTCAGCAATTGTAGCTTTACCTTTTGGATTACGAGCTTCAAATAACTCAGCAACTCTTGGTAAACCTTGAGTGATATCTTCAACTCCGGCAACTCCACCTGAGTGGAATGTACGCATTGTTAACTGAGTACCCGGTTCACCAATTGATTGAGCAGCCATAACACCAACAGCTTCTCCAATCTCAACTAAATTACCTGTAGCTAAGTTTTTACCATAACATTTTTGGCAAATTCCATTTTCAGATCCACAAGTAAGTATAGATCTTATTTCTACTTCTTTAACTCCAGCATTAACAATCTTATCTGCTAAAGAATCAGTAATATAAGTATCTTTATCTACAATCACATCTTTAGTTTCAGGATTTACAACTTTCTTATTAGTATATCTACCAACAATTCTATCTCTTAATCCTTCAATTAAAGTACCAGTTTTTTCATTAATAAAGTCATTAACAACAATACCTTGATCAGTACCACAATCTTCTTCAGTAATAATGATATCTTGAGAAACATCAACTAAACGTCTAGTTAAGTAACCAGAGTCTGCTGTCTTTAAGGCAGTATCAGCTAAACCTTTACGAGCAGCATGTGTAGATAAGAAGAAGTCTGACACACTCATACCTTCAATGAAGTTTGAGATAACAGGAATTTCAACTTCACTACCATCCGGTTTAGTCATGATTCCACGCATACCAGCAACTTGTGAGAAGTTTGAAATAGATCCACGAGCTTTAGAATTCATCATCATGAAGATTGGATTATCTAAGTTTTCAGATGAAATCTTACTTAATTCAGCTTGAATCTTACTTGTAGCTTCTAACCAAGATTCAATTACTTTAGAATATCTTTCTTCATCAGTAATTAAACCTCTAGTATATTGTTTATTAATTTTATCAACTAATTTTTGAGTTTCTTCAACTACTTTATCTTTATCTTTACTAGTAATAACATCAAACATACTAACAGTTAAACCAGATATAGTAGAATATTTAAATCCTAAATCTTTTAAATTATCTAACATGATAGATGTCTCAGTAGTTTTATATCTCTTAAATACTTGAGCAATTATCTTCTCTAAAGTAGATTTATTGAAAGCAGTTACTAAAGGCATTTCTTCAATTGCTTTCTTAATATCAGTACCCATTGGTAAGAAGAATTTACTTGGAGTAATTCCTCCAATATTTTCAGTACTTGGTTCATTAATATAAGCAAATGAATCAGGTAATATCTCATTGAATTTTAACTTACCAACAGTAGTAACTAAATATTTATCTTTTTGACTACTAGTAAATAATTTATGTCTAAAACTATTAACTGGTAAAGCAACTCTAGCATGTAAATCAATTTCATTACGATCATATGCCATTAACATTTCATTAGAGTTTTTAAATACTCTACCTTCACCCTTAGCTCCAGCTTTTTCCATAGTAATGTAATAGTTACCAATAACAATATCTTGTCCTGGAGTAACGATAGGATCTCCACTCTTTGGATGTAAGATATTATTAGAACCTAACATTAACATTCTAGCTTCAGCTTGAGCCTCTTCAGATAAAGGAATATGAACAGCCATTTGATCTCCATCGAAATCGGCATTGAATGCTGTACATACTAACGGATGTAATCTAATAGCTTTTCCACCAATTAATACAGGTTCGAATGCTTGAATACCTAATCTATGTAGAGTCGGAGCTCTATTTAATAGAACAGGATGTTCTTTAATAGCATCTTCAACAATATCCCAAACTACAGGATCTTGTGCATCAATCATCTTTTTAGCAGCTTTAATGTTATGAGCAAGTTCTCTTTCAACTAAACCATGAATAACATGAGGTTTAAATAACTCTAAAGCCATTTCTTTAGGAATACCACATTGATACATCTTTAATGATGGTCCAATTACGATAACTGAACGACCAGAATAATCAACACGTTTACCTAATAAGTTTTGTCTAAAGCGTCCTTGTTTACCTTTTAACATACTAGAAAGTGATTTCAAAGGACGATTTCCAGCACCTGTAACGTTTCTACCACGTCTACCATTATCAAATAAAGCATCTACTGCTTCTTGAAGCATACGTTTTTCATTTTGAACAATAATAGATGGAGCACCTAAATCTAATAATCTCTTTAAACGATTATTACGGTTAATAACACGTCTATATAAATCATTTAAATCAGATGTAGCAAATCTACCACCATCTAATTGAATCATTGGTCTTAATTCAGGTGGTATTACAGGAATACAATCTAATATCATCCATTCTGGTCTTTGGTTAGATGAGTAGAATGCATCTAAAACATCTAATCTCTTAAGTAATCTAACTCTCTTTTGACCAGTAGAATCTTCTAATTCTTTTTGAATATCATCTATTTCTTTCTTTAAATCAACCATTTTTAATAGCTCTTTAATAGCTTCAGCACCCATTCCAACTTTGAATGATGTACCATATTTTTCATAATAAGCACGATATTCTCTTTCACTTAAAGTTTGTTTATTCTCTAAAGGAGTATTACCTTTATCAATAACAACATAACTTACGAAATATAATACTTCTTCTAGGTCTCTAGGACTCATATCAAGAACTAATCCCATACGAGAAGGAACACCCTTAAAGAACCAAATATGTGAAACAGGAGAAGCAAGTTCTATATGTCCCATTCTTTCTCTTCTAACAGAAGAACGAGTAACTTCAACTCCACATCTATCACAAACTATATTTTTATATCTAACTCTTTTATATTTTCCACATGAACATTCATAATCCTTACTAGGTCCGAAAATCTTTTCACAAAATAATCCATCTCTTTCAGGTTTTAATGTTCTATAATTAATAGTTTCAGGTTTTTGAACTTCACCATATGACCAAGAACGAATTTTCTCAGGAGAAGCAATACCAATCTTTAATGCACTTATTTTATTAATATCTATCATTAAATATCAGCTCCTTCCATATCTTCAGGGTCAAATTCTAAATCATCCAAACTTGTTTCATCTTCCTCTTCTTCATCTTCTGATATTTCAGTTTCTTCTACTTCAGTATTATCAGCTAATAAATTATCATTAGATTCTTCAAATTGATCAATACTTTCGAATCCATCTGATTTTGCTTCAGCATCTTCTATTTCTTTAAGATTATGATCTTCTCCATCTTCATCAACTATAGAAATATCTAATCCTAAAGCTTGGAATTCTTTCATTAATACTCTAAATGATTCAGGAACTCCTGCTCTATCAATTTCTCTACCTTTAATTAAATCTTCATATACCATTACACGACCCATAACATCATCTGATTTAACAGTTAACATTTCTTGTAATGTATGAGCAGCACCATAAGCATATAATGCCCAAACTTCCATTTCTCCAAATCTTTGTCCACCAAGTTGTGCCTTACCACCAAGTGGTTGTTGTGTAACTAATGAATAAGGTCCAGTAGAACGAGCATGAAGTTTATCATCTACCATATGATGTAATTTAATCATATACATTACACCAACAGATATTCTATTATCAAACGCTTCACCAGTACGTCCATCATATAAAACCATTTTTCCATCTTCAGCCATCTTAGCTTCTTTCATAATAGCTTTAATATCATCAACTCTAGCTCCATCAAATACTGGAGTAGCAATATGAACTCCTAATTTTTTAGCAGCCATACCCATATGTAATTCTAAAACTTGTCCGAAGTTCATACGAGAAGGAACTCCTTGTGGATTTAATAAGATATCAACAGGTGTACCATCTTCCATAAATGGCATATCTTCTTGTGGAAGAATAAGTGAAATAACACCCTTATTACCATGACGTCCAGACATCTTATCTCCAACTTGAATCTTTCTCTTTTGAATTACATATACTCTAATTATTTTATTAATTCCAGCAGGTAATTCATCACCATTTTTTCTAGAATAAATTTTAATATCATGAACTATACCATCTCCACCATGAGGAACCCTTAATGAAGTATCTCTAACTTCTCTAGTCTTCTCACCAAAGATAGCATGTAATAATTTTTCTTCTGAAGTTAACTCAGCCATACCTTTAGGAGTAACTTTACCTACTAAGATATCTCCTTCTCTAACTTCAGTACCAATAGTAACAATACCTTCAGCATCTAAATTACGTCTTGCTTCTTCAGAAACATTAGGTATATCTCTAGTAATTTCTTCATCACCTAATTTAGTTTGACGACATTGCATCTCATAATCTTCTAAATGTAATGAAGTAAATTTATCATCTTTAACTAAATTTTCATTTAATACAACAGCATCTTCATAGTTATATCCTTGGAAAGTCATGAAAGCAACTGTCATATTCTTACCTAATGATAATTCTCCCTTATCAGTAGAATTACCATCAGCAATAACTGTAGTATTCTTCTTAACTTTATCTCCAACTTGAACAATTGGTTTTTGATGGAAACAAATTGAAGAGTTTGCTAATTCGAAGTTTGCAAGAGTATAAGTAACATCTTCACCCTTCTTATTAGTAATAACAATCTTCTTAGCATCAACATACTTAACTACACCATCTTCTTTAGCTACAACTTCTACTCCAGAGTCTTTAGCAGCTATATATTCAACACCAGTACCAATAAATGGAGCTTCTGTCTTAATTAAAGGCATAGCTTGTCTTTGCATGTTAGCACCCATCAATGCTCTATGTGCATCATCATGTTCTAAGAAAGGAATACAACTTGTTGTAATAGATACAACTTGTTGTGGAGAAACATCGATATAATCAACATCTTCAGGTTTAGCTAAAATATTTTCTCCTCTATATCTAGCATTAACATGTTCATCAGTAATAACTAAATCATCATTAGTCTCTACAGATGATTGAGAAATAATAAAGTTTTCTTCTTCATCAGCAGTCATATAATGAACTTCATCTAAAATCTTACCATTTTCTACTCTTCTATAAGGACTTAATATAAATCCATATTCATTAACTTTAGCATAACTTGCTAATGTAGTAATAAGTCCGATATTAGGTCCTTCTGGAGATTCAATAGGACAAATTCTACCATAGTGTGAAATATTAACATCACGTACTTCAACACCAGTTCTTTCTCTAGAAAGTCCACCAGGTCCTAAAGCAGAAAGTCTACGTTTATTAGTTAATTCAGCAATTGGGTTTGTTTGATCCATGAATTGAGATAATTGTGAACTACCAAAGAACTCTTTCATAGCAGCAGTAACTGGTCTAATATTAATTAAAGTCTTAGGAGTTACTTCATCCATATCTTGAGTAGTCATTCTTTCACGAATAACTCTTTCCATTCTAGCAACACCAATTCTAAATTGATTTTGTAATAATTCACCAACTTGTTTAATACGTCTATTACCTAAGTGATCGATCTCATCATAATTACCTACACCATGTAATAAGTTTAAGTAATATGATGTAGCAGCATAAACATCACTTATAGTTAATCTCTTAACATCAATACTTTGATCATTTCCTAAAACAATAAGTTTCTTCTTCTTATCCATTGGATTTACAATCTTAATTTCTTGTACTTGATCATAAGTATCTAATTCTAAGTTAGCTAGAACTTTCTTCATTCCGTAACCAGACTTAAATAATTTGTCTAATTCATCTAAAACATTCTTATCAATTTTTGTTCCTTTTTCAAATTTAACTTCACCATCTACTTTGATACTTTCAGCTAAAACTTGTCCTAATAATCTATCAGTAATATTTAATTTCTTATTATATTTATATCTACCAACTTTAGCTAAATCATATCTAAATTCATCAAAGAAATGAGTAATAATTTGGTTCTTAGAAGAATCAAGTGTAGCTGGTTCTCCTGGTCTTAATTTTTCATAAATTTCAATTAAAGCTTCATCAGTATTTTTAGTACTATCTTTTTCAATAGTATTTTTAATATATTCATCATCACCAAATAAATTGATAATATCTTCATCACTAGAAAGTCCAAATGCTCTTAATAATGTAGTTAAAGGTACTTTTCTAGTACGATCAATTCTTACATATACTACATCTCTCGCATCAGTTTCATATTCTAACCATGTACCTCTAGTAGGTATAATTTGTGATGTAATTAGTCTTCTACCATTCTTATCAATCTCTTGATTATAATATACAGATGGAGATCTAACTAATTGTGATACTATAACTCTTTCAGCACCATTAATAACAAATGTAGCACTATCAGTCATTATAGGCATATCACCTAAGAATATTTCTTGTTCTTTAACTTCTCCTGACTCACGATTGAATAAACGTACATCAACTCTTAAAGGAGCTGCATATGTAGTTTCTCTATCTTTACTTTCTTTAATTGAATATTTAGGTTCATCAAAACGATAATCACCAAATTCTAATGATAAAGTACCAGAAAAATTTTCTACTGGGAACAAATCAGTAAAAACTTCTTTAATACCTTCATTAATAAACCATTCATAGCTATCTTTTTGAATTTCTAACAAATCTTTTAATTCATAGCTATTTTTGATTCTAGAATAGTTACGTCTCTTTCTAAAATCACCATACTTTACAACTTTATAAGACATTAATTCACCCCGCAATATTTTTTTTCGAACACTTCAATATGAAGAATCCTTTTTCTTTCTTTAAAACATCTACATCGTACTTTAAACTTAAATCTCTAATAACAGACTTAGCTCCTTGCTGCTTCCTAATTACTAAAAATAGTTTCCCATTATCTTCCAAGTAATCGTTCGCATTCATTAACATATCATATACTACAGATTTACCAGCTCTAATTGGTGGATTAGTAATAATACTAGAATATTTATCAGTAACATTAGAATAAACATTACTTTCAAATACATTAATATTATGACATTTATTAAGATCACTATTCATTTTAGCCAAATGAACAGCTCTTAAATTAACATCAACTAAATCACAAGAACAATCATGAACTTTGTTTAAAACAATACCAATGACACCATAACCACATCCCAAATCAAGAATTTTGCCTCCAACTTCGTCAAGCGGAATGCTCTCAAGAAGAAGTCTACTGCCAAAATCCAAACCGTACTTAGAAAAAACGCCATTGTCTGTATTAAAAGTGAATTTTTGTCCTCTTACAAAACAACTAGTCTTTTTAATATTACTTACTAACTTTTCATTAGTAAAATATTGTCCCATTAAATCCCCTCTTTTAAACAAAAAGAAGGAGAAAACTATCATAATAAAGTCTAGTTTTCTCCCTTTCAAACACATATATTATACCACATATTTATATTTGTCAACAATTTTTTTACTTTTTTTGTAAAAAAAAACAGAACGGTAATCGGTCCGCCTGTAAAAAAACATCATACTAGGAATAAATATTAAATCATTTAACCAAAAACGTAGCATTTTTTCTCGGAGTCCACGTAAGATTAGCTAAATCTTAACCCTCCCGAGTTTTACGGATTACAACACTTAGTAATCGCATGAGTCCTCTCTCATAATTCAAATATTCTTAGAATCGTACGTCTCTCTTCTATTAGACATTGTTTGCTAACAGAACGCAATGATCATTGACTGACTACCGATATACTCGTCATTAAGCACCAGGCATGCTACCTTATATATAAAATATAAGCTAATAGGCGCCAAATCGAGACACCAAGAATATTCTACTAAATTGTACAAAGATAAGATCAATCAAGTAAACTCAATCTCTCTTTATCTTATACATTGATTATAGCACACTAAATTATAAAGTCAATAACCTAAAATAAAAAAGTTGTCTATAATAAGACAACTTTACACCCATTCTTTAAACCAGATAATCTAACTAGGTTATTATTGTTGATAACATTACCATCTATATTGATTAAATAAGCATTATCATGCTTTACATAATTATTACTTGACATCTCTATTAAAGTATTTTGAATCATATCAAGTACATCTACTACCTTTACATTAATAGGTAATAATAGATCATATGATTCATCTAAAGATAAAACATAAATTGTAACAAGTATATTAGTCATATAACCTCCTATATAGTTGGGAACCTAATAAATAAAGGTTCAGAATCAACAACATTAACGACCATTTCGTTACTTGGATTAACTGGATTATCAGAATAAGATATAGATTGCATATCAAGAGCTGATTGAGAATCATAATCTACACCAATCCAAATACCATTTGAATTATCTATTAAATTAGAAATATTAGAATTCAATAATTTAGAATAAGACTCCTCTTTTTCAAATAATACAAATTTAAAATTATTATTAGAACAATCTAGTATTAAATCATCTAATGTATGAATAGAATCATCCTTAGCTTTAGCTTTAGTTAAATAATTATTAATAGCACTATAACCTAATACTAAAATAACAAAAGACTTTTCAGAAGGATTTTCATTTAGTTTTAGACAATTATCATAAAGTAAATTATTTACTTTCTCAAAATCAGATTCATATATCTTTGCTTTCTCATCTAATTTATAATTAATACCCTTCTTACCATTAAGTATAATTAAATTAGTATTTTCACAACTACAAATAATCTTACTAAAGTAACTAACAAATTTACCAATATTAGCAACTTCTGCTGCGGCTAATAATGATATTTTCTTATTAAAGTCAAAATATTGTTGTTGAGCAGTAACTAAGTTTACACCTAAAGGAATATTATTTAATGTATTAGCCTTAGATGTATAAGATTCAATAGATAATTTCCTTGGTACATCAGGTACTTCAGGAGCTTTTATTGGATTAGATTTATCTAATTCAGTAAATAATGAATCTAAATATTCTTTCTTAGAAGATTCTTCACAAATTAGTGCAGTCTGATACTCAACAGGTACACCTTCATTTAATATAACTCCACGTCCAGGATTTCCTGCAGGAGCTTTTCCTCCTTTAAATATATATGAATAAGTTGATTCATCACTTAATTGTAATAAAACATATTGTTTAAAACTATTATCTACACTTGATGGAACTCCATCAGGGGAAGAAACAGCAATAACAAATTCAATACCAAATTTAGAACAATTTCTAAGTATAGGAACAAATAAATCATCAAATAATTCATCAAAGTTTTCTTTGAAGACTTCAAATCCATACATATAAACAATTATATTAGGAAAAGCACAATTTCCAGTACTAACATCAGTTTGATAATCTCCACCATGTTCAGAATAATATTTCTTTCTCTTATTCAATTCAGTTTCAATCATATAGAAGAAATAACTAATCTTATTTTTATCATCAATACTTAGAACATCACCTATATGAGGAGCTTTTTTATAATTAATAAATTGTACAGTTCCAAAATCTAAAATATAAATGTTTAACTCATCACTAGTATGTCTAATTATTGAAGAAAATATCATAGTTGAGAACAAAGTAGCTTTACCAGAACCAGGATTACCCATAATTACAGTATTACCAGCACCAGTAAGCGATAATCTAACAAAACCTTGACGTTGATTTTCAGGATCATCATATTCACCAATTAATGGATTAATAACATATTTACTCTCAGGAATATTAGTATATTTATTTAATAAATTTCCATAGAATAATCTCTTAGGAACATTATCTAACCATAATTGATGATTTTTATATCCTTGAACTTCAGCAACATCAACTATATATTTCATTACATTTGTTAATTCTTCTCCTAAATCTTGAGAAACTTGAACATTATTATCTTTTTTAACAACATTTCTATAAGTATCACCAGTATCATCAATAAAGTATATAGAATCATCAGTATTTGTAGTAACCATTTCAGATGGAACATAAGGAATACCAGAATATCCTGATTGTCCTAAAACATAATATTCATCATATCCAACTTGTAAATAAAATCTACCAGCTTCTTTAATATAAGCAGCATCAGGTTTTCTTAACATTTCATTACTATCATCTGCTGTTTGTACTTTACAACAAACTTTAAATTTAGCATTTGACCAAATTTGATCATCTACAACACCACTAGGTTTTTGTGTAGCAAGAATCAAGTGAATACCTAAAGATCTACCAATACGAGCAGCAGATACTAACTCATCCATAAAATCAGGTTGTTGAGCTTTTAACTCAGCGAACTCATCACAAATTATAAATAAATGAGACATAGGCTCATCTAAAGAACCATCCCTTACATACATTTGATATTTATAAATATCGATAGACCCTGTATTTAATTTTTCTTTAGCAGCATTAAATGCTTTTTGTCTTCTTTGCAACTCACTCTTAATTGAAACTAAAGTACGATTCATTTCAGCTTTATCTAAGTTAGTAATAGTACCAACCAAATGAGGTAATTTAATACCAGTCTTTCTATTTTCAAAAGCACCAGCTAAACCTCCACCTTTATAATCAATAAGAACAAATTGTACTTCATCAGGACTATAATTAATAGCTAAAGATAAAATATAACTAACAATAAACTCAGATTTACCAGAACCAGTCATACCAGCAATCAAACCATGTGGACCATGTTTCTTTTCATGCAAATCTAAATTTAAAATATTACCATTCGCATCAATACCAATAGGAGTAGCTAAAGTACTAGATATAGGAGCAGTCTTCCATCTCTCAACTATATTTAATTGCTCTATCTTACCTACACCAAACATCTCTAAGAAACCAAACTTACTTGGTAAAGAAGCATTTGAAGTATCATCAGGTTCAACCTTAACAGGTATATTTGCTAATCTTTCAACATCTCTATAAAAGTTAACTGTTGTATCAATCTTGTTAGGTTTAAACTTAACAATATTTTTCTCATCCATTTCAGAATTAAAGAAAGTACATTCATTATCAGAATAATTAATAAAGTAATTACAACCAGTAGGTATATTATTAACCTTATTAGTAAATAACAATAAACTAATAAACATAGTTTCTTGATCAGTTGCACTACGTAAAACATAATCAATAATTTTTAAACTCTTATAATACTCAATACAATCTGAAATAATAACATAATAAGTATCAATACCCTTTTTATTATCAGAACTATTAACTTTATTAATAATTTTCATTAACTCATTAGAAACAGATTCAGCTTCATTTAAGTTAGTAGCAAAAAATCTAAAAGTTCTACTATTATTCCAACAATGATTTAAATTCTTAATATGATTTAAATTAGAATTTGGATTAGTCAAAACAACAAATTTCAAACTTCCATAATCATGTAAACAAGATAATTGCAATAAAATAGAATTTAAATAATTAGAATAATTACCAGTAGCATCAATAACAGCTAAACTCTTATTCTTAAGTGAAAAAGTAAATGAAGAATCATCAATAAATTCATATTTTTTTATTAATGCATCAATATCATCATATAACTTATCATTTTGTACTATAAAATCAGGTTTAGAATATTCAACTTCTATAGAAGACTTTACTCTACCAGATCCACATAAGAACCTTAAAAATGAATCAGATTCAATATTTCTAGAAAATAGATTTGCATTCTTACTTACAATAGCATCTTCACAATCATTTAATGATATATTATTAAATTTTAAAACATTCTTTTCTTCAACAATTACCGCTTCAAACTCTTTATCTTTTCGTTTTAAATATCTTTTATAATTAAAGACCCTCATACGATTATTAAAGAATCTTTTTAATTTAGCAGCATAATGTTCTATTATAGGCCACAAGATACTTGTAACTAATAAAATAGCAAACATAACAATTCCAGTTATTAATGACTCTTTATTAGAAGCTATAGTATCAGCAGAAGCCCCAGCAGTATTTCTCTTATAACTAGCAAATGAAAAGTATAAAGTAACAAATGATGATAATCCCATCAAAGCAGAAGGAACAATTTGAGATAATATATTAGAATCAGTATTTTTTTCTTTTGCATCAGGTGGTGTAATAACTGCTTTATAAGTATCATATTTTTTCTTAAATATCGGAGACTTATAAAAATAATCATACATTGTATATAACTCTTTAGCAGACTCTGTTATAGGATTATCCGCTACAACTAATTCAAATTTAGTATTTACTAAAATATCACCAGTTCTAATATTTTCAATTGGTCCAACAATAAATATTTTATTACCAACAAAAGTAAGTTTAACTCCCATTAAAAACACACTATCAAAACTAGAAAGTATAACATTCTCTTCTCTCTTCTTATTTACATATATAGGAACTTTATTATCTAAATTAGATAAATTCCAAACACCGTTATTAAAATCTAATTTAATTTGTTTATCAGAGATTCTAGGATTATTGTAAACCAAATTACAATCATTACCTTTACCAACAATTATACTAGAACCATTAGCAACCTCTTTCATTAAAGGTTTATCAATAAAACCAGGAAATACATATAAAATAATATACTCACTATTATGATAATTCAAAGTATAAAATTCATAAGGAATAACTTCAACTTTATCTAAATAAGATCCATTATACATAATAGAAACATCACTATTAGAATTAAAGTACCACTTATCATCCTCAGAAGATATATTAATTAAACTTCTTGATTTATTATCTACGTCTAAATCACTTAACATATAACTACCAGAAAAATTCTTAGGTAATCTAAACGTGTTAATATTATTTAAATGAATGATATATATTAACATATCTCCAACTCCTTATTCTCTCTATTATATTTATTATATCACTATATTTTTCTATATAAAAGAAAAAAGATGATATTCATCATCTTAATTATTCAAACATATTATTTAAATTATCCAACTCATCTGAAGTAATAGAATCAGCAGGATTTTGCACTTCAGGTTCAGGCATACCAGCCTCAGTATCTGAAACTGCAGTATAATCTACCTCTTCTTCATCAGAATCGTCATATAATTCTTCGTCTTCATCATCTTCTTCAGTACCATCAACTAAATCTTCTTCATCATCTGCTTCAGTTAACACATCTGCTTCTTCTTCAGTAGGAGTATCAACATCATGATTAAGTCTAGCAGCGATTTGTTTAATTTCTTCTGGCATTGAATCAGTTATAACAATATGTCCATCTTGGTCTAAATTAGCAGGCAACTAAAACACCTCCTATTTTCCAAAATATCCTTTTTGACTTAATGTTATATATCTATTATATAACTTATTCCAAGCTTGGCATGCTTCATTGTATGCTTTAATGTTATTATCCATATTACTCTTTGCACTATTAAAGTATCTTAATGCTTGAGGTCCGTTCCAATATGGATCTTCTCCATCACCTTTCATTAGTGAATTAAGAGTAGTATTTAAACCTTTTAAAGCTTGATAAATATTTTCAATTTCTTTATTTACATTATCACATAACTTAACATATTCATCATTGCTTAATTTTTTCTTTTTATTTTGTGTATTTGCCATACATTTCTCTCCTCTCTTATTTTATAAAACTATAAATTTTTAAGTATTATATCCATATCTTCTGCATTTTGATATTCTTTTTTACATTGTTCTTTTCTAGAAGATGCAGCTGATACTCTACCTTTAGCAGCTTTTTTAGCTTCAGTTAATTCATTTTTAACTTTTGTAGTAGCTAATCCTTTACTATTTAAAGCCTTTTTAAAATAAGCCTCTAATCTTTCATTAGCTTTAGCTATTTGATCATAATAACCATTTGCTTTATAAATTTTTCCTAAAAGATCCTTTGCATTATCATGAATAACTAAATGATTTTTTACAACTGTACTAGGTACAGTAACTGCTAACTTTGCTGCTTGAGCTGTAGAATGTACTAATGTTCTTTTTGGTGTAGCCATTTTCATATCTCCTTTCATATCTTATATAAAAAATATAACTCATCTATTAAAATTAGTCAACTAACTAGACTAAATTGAATGTAATAAAATGTAAAATAAAAAAAGAAGTTAAAATTATTTAACTTCTACAGTAGCTCCAGCTTCTTCTAGTTTAGCTTTAATTTCTTCACCTTCAGCAGCAGGTATATTTTCTTTAACAACACCCTTATTGTCAACGATATCTTTAGATTCTTTTAATCCTAATCCAGTAATTTCTTTAACTACTTTGATTACTTGAACTTTAGCAGCTCCACCATCAGCAATAGCGATAGTTACAGTTGAAGGAGCAGCATCTCCAGCTTCAGCTCCACCAGCAACAGGTGCAGCAACAGCTACAGCACTTGGATCAACTCCAAATTCTTCTTTCATTGCATCTACTAATTCTTTAATTTCTAATAAATTCATTTCTTTTAAACTTTCAATAAAAGTTTCTTTAGTTAATTTAGCCATTCAAAATTCCTCCTTTATTTTATTTATAATATTAATTTTCTTCTTTTTGTTGACTATATAAATCTAAACAAATTGATAAGTCTCTTACAACACCAATCATACCACCAGCAAGCATAGTTAGTAATGTATCTCTAGATGGTAATGTAGCATAATTTGCTAATTTAGCTTGATCAGCAACTTCTCCATCAACAATACCTACTTTTAAAACTAAACTTGGATGAGTTTTAGCAAAATCTGATAAAACTTTAATTGGAGCTATTTGATCTTCACTATAAGCTAAGGCACTTGGTCCATTTAATTCATTATTGAAATCAATATCCATAGCATTAAATGCTCTAGCCATTAAAGTGTTTTTATATACTTTAAAATCAGCACCAGCATTTCTTAACTTAATACGAAGTTCTTTGATTTCAGCATCAGTAATTCCTTGATAATCAAATAATACAACACTAGCATTACTTTTAACTTTATCAGTTATTTCATCAATTACTAATTGCTTTTGTTCTAATATTTTAGAATTTGCCATAAAACACCTCCTTGTACGAATACCAATAAAAAATCCTTGAGATATGCCCAAGGATCCTAAAAACTTAAAGTTAAGTCCTCGGTAGGATTTACATACCTACTGTCTTTGGCACTCATAAACTGCAATTATTATAACATATTATTATTATTTGTCAAAATTATTTTCAACTTTTATACCAGGTCCCATAGTTGAACTTAAAGAAATACTCTTTACATATTCACCTTTAACAGTACTTGGTTTAATTCTCATTATTTGTGAAACAAAAGCATTTAAGTTTTCTAATAAATCTGCTTCACTAAATGAAACCTTACCAACTACAGCATGAATAATACCATAAGAATCAGTTCTATATTCAACTTTACCAGCTTTTACTTCTTCAACTGCTTTAGCTACATCCATAGTAACAGTACCAGTCTTAGGATTTGGCATTAATCCTTTAGGTCCTAAAACTTTTCCTAATTTACCAAGAGCAGGCATCATATCAGGAGTAGCAATAATAGTATCAAAATCGAACCAATTTTCTTTTTCGATCTTTTCTAACATATCAGCATCTCCAACGAAGTCAGCACCAGCATCTTTTGCTTCAGTAGCTTTAGCACCTTTAGCAATAACTAAAACTCTAGCAGTCTTACCAGTTCCCTTAGGTAATACTATAGCACCTCTTAATTGTTGATCAGCTTTTTTAGTATCTAAATTTAATCTAATAGCAACTTCAACACTACCATCAAATTTAGAAGTAGAAGTTTCTTTAACTAATTTAACTGCTTCTTCTTTACTATAAACAGTATTTTTATCAAACTTAGATAAAGCTTCAACATATTTTTTACTTCTCTTTTTCATTTTATTTCCTCCTTATGTGGTCTAAGCGGATTTAATCCTTCCACGTAGGTAAAACCTATATGAAATTATTCTTCACCTTCAACTTTAATACCCATGTTTTTAGCAGTTCCAGCAACTATTTTCATAGCTCCTTCAACATCATAAGCATTTAAGTCAGGTAACTTTATTTCAGCAATCTCCTTTAATTTATCTTTACTTATAGTTGCTACAGTTTCATTAGCTCCTTTAGCAGAACCTTTTTTAGCATTAGTATACTTCTTAAGTAAGAAAGGAGTAGGTGGAGTTTTAATTATAAAAGTAAAACTCTTATCAGAATAAACAGAAATTTCTACTGGTAACACATCTCCCATTTTATCTCTAGTTTGATCATTGTATTGAGAACAAAAATCTCCTAGATTAATACCAACTGGTCCTAATACAGTACCAACTGGAGGAGCAGGTGTTGCTTTACCAGCAGGAATTTGTAATTTTATTTTTTTAACTAATTCCTTCTTTGCCACGAAAAACACCTCCTATTTTAGTTTTCGCGAGTGGTCATAATAGCCGATTACCGCTCAAAATCGAATCATTGCCTCCCACTTATCTATATCAAAAAAATATAGCCATTAAATAATAACACAATATTAAACTATTTTCAATATTATGCTTTTTGAATTTGTCCAAGTTCAACTTCAACTTGAGTATCTTGTCCAAATAAATCTATAGTAACAGTAACTTTATTATTATCTAAATCAATACTATCTACAGTACCAAACATACCCTTGAATGGTCCATCATTAACTTTAACCTTAATACCTTCTTCAAGTTCAGTTTCAACATTAATCTTATTAGCACCAATCTTATCAAGTATTCTTTCAACTTCATCAGGTTGTAATGGAGTAGGTTTAGCACCCTTACCAGAAGATCCAATGAACCCAGTAACACCCTTAGTATTACGTACTATATACCAAGATTCATCACTCATAACCATTTCAACTAGTATATATCCTGGAAATAGTTTCTTCATTTTTTCTTTCTTAACACCATTTTTTTCTTCTATAACTTTCTCTTCAGGAATAATAACTTGAATAATATTATCTTGCATACCTAAAGATTCTGCTCTCATTTCTAAATCTTCTTTTACTTTACTTTCATGACCAGAATATGTATTAACAACATACCATCTTTTTTCATTATCCATTTTATTCCTCCTAAGCAAATAATTTTAATATTAATTCAAATACTGTAGTAATACAATAAAAGAATAAAGATAATATAACTACAAAAAATATAGTAGCTAAAGAATATTTAACTAGATCATATTTTGATGGCCAATGTATCTTTTGAAATTCACTTTTTACACCATGACAAAATATACGAAATCTAACAAATAAACTTTTCTTATTATCATCAGTCTTCTTATTTGTAGTTTTCTTTTCTTTTTCTTTCTTTACTGTTTCTTTTTTTTCTACTTTTTCAACATTTTTTTCTTCAATATTTTTCTTCTTAGCCATATTAATTCTCCTATTTTTTTTCAAATAAAAAACACCTAACTAAGTGCTATCACCATTAAAATAACACAACTAGGTATTTTTGTCAATTATTTAAGTCCAAAAAAGCAATAAGCTATTAATAAAATAACTCCAAATATTAAAGAAATCATAACAGGATAATACATAAATTCTACAAATGCAGCATCTCTACTCTTAATTCTAGATTTACTATAAGTATTAACCATATCTTTAGGATTATCTCCATATATAAGTCTATTATTATAATCATTATTAGGTTTAGATAAACTATTAATATCAAACCCCTCAACATCAGAACCCAATTCTTTTAATTTCTTCTTTCTAAGTTCAAAATCAAACTCATTAAAATATACAAAAGAACCTCTTTGAACAACCCCTTTAAAATAATTAACATCATCTTTAGGTAAACCAAATTCAAATTCATTAAAATGACTTTTTAGAAAAGAATCATCCAAATAATCATAATAATCTAAGTATAATCTAACTCCAAATTTACAATAATTATATAAATTATCTTTTAATTTAGAATAATCTTCACTAGCTTCTAAAGCATTAAATCTAATTTTTCTAATATCGTTATCAACAATACTTATATCTTCAGGATCAAAAGAACTTACAACTACTCCTCTATCATTTAGATAATTAAGAGCCATATCACCATATAAATATAAATCCCTTTTTTGATCCATATCAGGATTAGTATCTAACCATTGTCTAAGTGTAATTGTATTTTCTTCCATATTATCACCTATTATAATTCTAAAATAATATTAATTAAAAAAGCAATAATATTTACAAAATAGATTTCAATTTTACCCTAATTTTACTTAATCTACCATCAATAGTACTAATAGGCATATCTAATAATCTAGATATTTCTTTATAAGAAAAACCATTATATCTTAATTCAAATACAATGGAATTTTTAAAATTAAACAAATTTTTTAGTTTTACAAAATACTCTTCTTCATCTATATAATTAGATTCTACCTTAGTATAATCATCTAGATTAATATCCAAATTAATAGATAAACTATTATTTAAAGGACTATGCTTCTTAACACTTATATTTCTACAATAAGAATGAAGATGATTATTTAAACAATGAATAAAATAAGTATAAAAAGAATTATTACAATAATTATTATAAGTAGAATACGCCTTATATAAAGAAATATTACCTTCTTGAATTAAATCACAAAATTCAACACCATATTCTCTAGCAAACACATAATATGAAGAACACACTCTTTTAATAATAGGTTTATACTTTTTAAACATAATATTAAGAGCATATTCATCATTCTCTCTTATCATATAAATTAGTTCATTATCATTAACTTTATACTCCATTACTTAATTACTTTCTGTTCCTGATAATCTCATATATCATAATTCCAGCTGCTACAGAAGCATTTAAACTATTAGTTTCTCCATACATTGGAATTTTTGTAACATAATCACAATTTTTAAGTACCAAGTCTGCAACTCCTTTACCCTCATTACCAATAACAAGAGCAATATTACCACTATAATCTACATTTCTATAATCCAAATCAGTATTAAGAGAAGTTCCTACTACCCAATAGCCATTATCTTTTAAATACTTAATAGTATCAACAATATTAACTACTTTAATTATATCCATTTGATAACATGTTCCAGCACTAGTCTTTACAACAGTACCATTAACTTCAACACTTCTATTATTAGGTATAATTATTCCATCTACTCCAGCAGCTTCACATGTACGAATAATCGCACCCAAATTATGAGGATCTTCCAAATGATCTAATATCACAACAAATTTATTAGATCCAAGCACTTCATCAATAGATGAATACTTATACTCAGGAACATCTAAAATTATACCTTGATGATTTCCATCTGCCAAATCATTCATTTTATTTTTTGGTAAAGATTTATACCTAAAATTATTCTTTTCTATTAAAGATAATATCTTTTTATCATCAAAACTATCTTGTAAATAAATATTTCTAATCTTTTCTTTCTTTTCTAAAATCAATTCACATACATTTCTACCATATACCAACATAATTATCTCTCCAATATATAATTCATAATCTCATCTATTCTATCTTTATTATTAGTTAAATCTAAATATCCAATTAACGCTTCCAATCCAGTAGCTCTTTTATATGTAATAATATCAGTATTCTTAGGATGAGATTTACTAGTATTATTTCTAGCTCTCTTAATAACATCAAGTTCTTCATCACTAAAGAAATCATCATTAATCATTAATTCTAAATAATTACTTTGTCCTTTAGCACTAACATATTTCAAAGATTCACTTTGTAACTCATTAACATTATTAATACCCTTATTAATTAAATATCTTCTAATATAATCTTCATAAATAGTATCACCTAAGTACGCTAATACTAAAACATTTACTTCTAAAACATTCATATTTCCTCCAAAAAAGATTTAGTAAAAACTAAATCCTTTTATATGTAGTACCCTCTTTAGTATCAATTAATTGAATACCTTGTTCTAACAATTCATTTCTAATAGAATCAGCTTTTTCATAATCTTTATTCTTTTTAGCTTCATTTCTCTCTTCTATTTTATCTAATATAAATTGATCATCTTCTAACTCATTATCAATAACTAAATCTAAAGATAAAACTTTATCAAAATCTTCTACTAAAGCTAACTTAGTACTATTATTTAACTCATTATCTTTTAATACTTCATATAAAACACTTAAAGCATTCGCAGTATTTAAATCATTTTCTAATTCCTTAACAAATTTAGCTTTATATTTATCAAATAATTCTGTAGAAACATCTCCATCCTTAGTTAAATTAGAAATTCTATTTCTCAACTTATTTAAAGTTTTACTAGCTTGAGATAATATTTCTTCAGTAAATAATAATTGTTTTCTATAATGAGAATTTAAACACATAAATCTATAAGCAATAGGATCAAATCCATTTTCTTCTAACTTAGTAACAGTTAATATATCTCCTTTAGATTTACTCATCTTACCAGATTCATCAATTAAATGTTCAATATGAAACCAATAATTACACCATTTATGACCTAAATAAGCCTCACTTTGAGCAATTTCATTAGTATGATGAGGGAATATATTATCCACTCCACCACCATGAATATCAAGTTTATCTCCAAGGTATTTTATAGATATTCCACTACATTCAATATGCCATCCTGGATATCCTTTTCCCCAAGGAGAATCCCATAATAATTCATGATTCTTAAATTTACTAGTAGTAAACCATAATACAAAATCAGCTTGATTTCTCTTGTTATCATCAACTTCTACTGATTCTCTAACACCAACAACCATCTCATTTTCTTTATGATTAGTAAGACAATAATAATCATCTAATTTACTAGTATCAAAGTATATATTACCACCACTAATATAAGCATATTCATCATCAAGTAACTTAGTAATAATCTCAATATATTTATCAATATTATCAGTAGCAGGAGATACTATATCAGGTCTTCTACAATTAACTTTATCAAAATCATCAAAGAAAGCTTTTGTATAAAATTCAGCTATTTCCATAGCAGACTTACCTTCTCTTTTTTTAGCAACTTCCATCTTATCTTCACCAGAATCAGAATCAGAAGTAAGATGACCTACATCAGTGATATTCATACATCGTTTAACATCATATCCTAGATATCTTAAAGTCTTATCCAATATATCATGTCCAATATAACTACGAATATTACCAATATGTGCATAATGATATACTGTAGGACCACAAGTATAAAATTTTACTTTACCCTCTTCATTAGGTACAAAATCTTCAATTGTTCTACTAAGAGTATTATACAATTTCATAAATATCACCACCTCTGCACATAGTATAGCACAAAAAAACTACTAAAGCACGTGCTTTAGTAGTTATTTATAAATTATCCTTTTAATGCAACATATATTAATATAGCAATAAATATTAAAATTAAAGCTACAATTCCTATAATAGTTAAAATCTTAATACTTAAAGCAATCATAACTGCTAATAAAATACCAGCAATTAAACCTAATACTCTAATAACCCAATCTTTAGTAATTAAGAAAGCAAATCCAATTACTAATAAACCTACAATAACACCAGTTACAATTGGGTTAGCAAATATAAAGATTAATGCAACAAGAACTTCACAAATAAATGCAGCAATTCTCCAGATCCAATCTTTACAATTTAAGAATACTAAGCATAAGAATGCTAAAGCAACAATTCCCCAAGTAAATATATTATTCCAGAAGAATACAATTAATAATAATGCAACAAATAATATTAATAAAGTCTTCCAGATACCTTTAAACCATTCTTTGAATGAAACATTTAAAGTAGCTAATACAATTACTAAGATTAAACTTGTAGGAGCCATTAACATTGATAAACCATACATAGATTGCATTATAACCATAGCTTGTTCATAAGTTGAATTATCAGTAAATATTGAAGTAAAGTATGGAGTTAAAGCATTAAATACATATGTAGGATCAGAATTGAATAATCCTGCAAACATAGTAGCTAATGCAGTTAAGATCTTAGCACCAACATTGAAATGTCCATTAGCTAAATCTAACATTGAAGCATAGATTGATAATTGATATCCATGGAAAGTAACAATTACTAATCCAACATATACCAAAATAACAATAGCTGCTGGAACCATAGCTTTCTTAGCTCCATTAATAAATCCTTGTACTAAATCTTCAAATCTTACTCTATAAACTAAACCTAAGAATAAACAAATGATTACTAGTAATGGAATTAAATCAGTAATAGTCCACAAACCAAATGCATTTGTAGTACCTAAAATCTTACCAAATAAAGCAAACTTAAATATTTTAAATTCAGCTAAACTCTTAGTAATCTTATCAAAGAAATCAATTCCTAATGATGTATTCCAAGGAATATAAGCTAATACAAATATAATAAGCATTAGTACGAAAGATAAAACAATTGGGAAAGTAGTATGAGTTCCACCTACTCTAGTAGGAACTATATCACAATCACTATTTCCAAAATCTTCCTTAACAGCTATAACTTCATTTTCCATAGCTAAAGCTTTATTTGAATTTTTGCTTCTTGATTTTGTAGTCTTTTTAGTAGTTTTCTTTGTTGTCTTTTTAACAGTCTTACTATTATCAACTTCTACTTCTTTAATAATTACAGGAGTATCAGCTGCTTCAATAGTAGTTTTTGCTGCAACACCACCAGTAACAGTAGCGCTCTTTTTCATATATCTTAATGTAGCAATTATTAATAAAATAATTCCTAATAATAAGATAGCTGTTCTAGTGCCAATAGCAGTATTAAATGAAATATCTGCTCCACCACTAGCTAAAGTTTGTACTAAATAAGTAATATTAGTACTAGCAATAGTAGTACCCATAATTCCTACTATAGTTGATCCTGCTAAAGTTAAAGCAGCAACTACTTTATCATATCCTAATAATAATATGATAGAAGCTAAGAATGGGAAGAAAATTAATAAACCTAATTGCATTCCACATACAGAAGTAATAACAGCTAATAGAATAATAACTACAGCAACAAATAATTTTTCATTACCTCTTAAAGCTTCAACCATACGATCTAATAAAGTACGATATCCTGGAATCATGTGTAAAACTCCATAGAAACCACCAACTACTAATACAAATAATGCAAAAGTACCAAAATATTGGAATGCAGTTGCAAAGTAGTTAGAGAATAGATCGAATAGACCTACTTGAGAAAATCCTTCTTTAGTAAATTCAGTTTGGAAAGATGCAGCAGGTAAAAACCAACTGAATAAACCTAAATACAATATAGTAAGAAGTAGTACTCTTAATGCTTTATGTTTGTTACCTTTAGTAAGAGTAAGAACCAAAATAAAGTTTAAGAATAATAATATGAATTTTGCTAATACAAATCTAGAAGAACTAACACATTCTAAAACTATAACAGCAATAATACTTACTATAGCAAGGATTATTCTTACTATTTTATTCTTTTCCATAAAAAATAACCTCCCAATTCAATTATACAAACATATTTTTTGTTTTACAAGTTTTTTACATAGTTTTTCTTAATTTTCATAATAAAAAAAGGCCTTACAGCCTTTAATTAATCTTGAGGTTTCATAAGTGGGAATAACATAACATCTCTAATAGAATCTTTTTCCATAAATAACATCATCATTCTATCAATTCCGAATCCTATTCCACCTGCTGGAGGCATACCATATTCTAATGCTTCAACAAAGTCCATATCAATATCAGCAGCCTCATCATTTCCTAATTCTTTTTCCTTAGCTTGATTTTCAAATCTTTCTAACTGATCAATTGGATCATTTAACTCAGTAAAAGCATTAGCAAATTCACTACCAGCAATAAATAACTCAAATCTATCAGTAAATCTAGGATCATCAGGATTCTTCTTTGTTAATGGAGAAATCTCAATTGGATGTCCATATAAGAATGTTGGTTGAATTAAAGTCTCTTCAACATATTCTTCAAAGAATAAATTAATAATATGACCATATTGTTTCTCATGATCCATTAATTCTATATGATGTTCCTCAGCTAATTTAATACACTCATCTAAATCAGTAATCTCTTTAAAATCAATACCTGTTACTTCTTTAATAGCATCAGTCATACTAATTCTCTTCCAAGGTCCTTTTAAATTAATAGTATGTCCTTGGAATTGAAATTCCATTTTATTAAATACCTTTTCAGCTACATTTTGAAACATACCTTCAGTTAAATTCATCATACCCTCTAAATCAGAATAAGCTAAGTATGCTTCCATTTCAGTAAATTCAGGATTATGTTTTAAATCCATACCTTCATTTCTAAATACTTTTCCTATTTCATAAACAGCTTCCATTCCACCTACTAATAATCTTTTAAGAGGAAGTTCTAAAGCTATTCTTAAAACCATATCTATATCTTGAGCATTATGATGAGTTAAGAAAGGTCTAGCATTAGATCCAGTCATTAATGAAGATAAAATAGGAGTTTCTACTTCTACAAAGTTATATTCAGTTTCTAAATAATTTTGAATACATCTAATTACTTTAGGTCTAGTAAAAGCAACGTTCTTAGAATCTTCATTCATTATTAAATCAACATATCTTCTTCTATATCTTTCTTCTTTATCTGTTAATCCATGGAATTTTTCAGGTAATGGTCTTAAAGCCTTACATAAATGAGTAAACTCTAAACATTTAATAGTAACCTCACCAGTTTTAGTCTTCATAATCTTTCCATGAACACCAACTATATCTCCGATATCTTCAGTCTTAAATAAAGAATAAGTATCTTCACCAACATCATTGATTGAAATATATATTTGAATTGTACCTTTTCTATCTTGAATAGTGAAAAATGAAGCTTTACCCATTTTTCTAATAAACATAATTCTACCAGCAACAGTAGCAGTATCTTCCATTTTTTCAAATTCATCATGATCTACAGAAGAATACTTTTCTTTTATATCTGTACTATAAGAATCCCTTTTAAAAACATGTCCAAAAGGATCCATTCCTAACTCTTTAAATTTTTCTAATTTTCCTCTTCTAACTAATTCTTGTTCTGTTAATTCACGCAAAATATCACTCCTTAATCACTCTTATTTTAACATATTTATAAAAAATATAAAGAAAAATTATTATTAGTATAAAAATACTATATATTTGTAATGATTCAATCTTCATATATAAAAAACTATTATATAGAGCATGTATTAATGTAGGTATAACTAAACCCAAACAAATATTTAATTTTTTATGTTTATCTTTTATTAAAAACAATCCCATTATAATAGCACATAATAAATGTAATGGAACTGCTGTAAAGAATCTTGATATTGCAGAATCAATACCATATTTAGAAACATAAAATACAACATTCTCATATATAGCAAATCCTAAAGATACAAAGAAAGAATACTCCATTATCTCTAATTTACTTTGCTTCCGTTTAAACCTAAATAAATTAGTAAATAACCATTTAAAACCTTCCTCAAAAATAGCCACTCCAAATATTGCATAAAATATAGAAGCAATATAACCATAAGTCTTAATCTTAGGAAAAGAACCACCTATATGCATCTCTATTCTATAACAAATATATGAACCAATTCCTCCAATAATAAATAACAATAATATTTTAATATTTTTATTTCTATTCTTATCTTTATCAAATATCAAATAAATAATAATAAATATAATTGCAGGTAATACAGCTATAAAATAAGCTAACATTTTACTACCTTAGTATTACATATAATATCATGTAATCCTCTTCTATCTTTCCTAATTATAATCATAATACTACTAATAAGAAGAATTAAATAATTTAAACCATTTAAAGTCATATTAGCCATAAAATAAATATCTTCATCAGCAAATATAACAAATATAAAACTAACTAAAGTAATAAGTATAGAATTAATAACTAATCCTCTAATAACCATCTGATTCATAGTTAATTCCTTATCATTAGAATCAATTTTAATTTTAAATATTCTTTTACCTATAGTTTGCTTAGTATAGAATTGATATACAACAAAATATAAAATACTAAGTACAATCATAAATAAAGTAGTTATACCATTACTTCTATCATTTTGATAAACTAATGGAGTCAATTCACTAATATATGTCTCCATTGATATTTCATGTTTAGAAAACTTTTCAACTATTTCAGTAACCTCATTACTAATCTTTTGAGAATTATCTTGATCTATAAAAGGCATAGATATCAAAGCAGCTACAAAACTAACAATAAAAATATCAACTAAAAAAGCACATATTCTAACTAATAATCCAGCATTATTTTTCATTTTATCACCCTCAATTCTTCTATTAAATTAATTATCTCATTAATATTAGTAGTTTTAAATATCTTATTTTTTATTTCATTAGAATTTTTTATTCCTTTTAAATACCAACCTATATGAGTTCTTATTTCTAAAGCAACTTGCTTTTCTGTTTTAAATTCTAATAAGTAACTTAAATGTTTCTTAATCATCTCAATTCTATCATCTATAGAAGGTACTATTTCTTCTTTACCATCTAGTGATAATAAAATATTCTTAATTAACCAAGGATTACCAAGTAATCCTCTACCGATCATAATAGCATCACAACCAGTTTCATCTAACATTCTTTTAGCATCACTAGCACTTTTTATATCACCATTACCAATAACTGGTATTGAAACATTATTTTTAACTTCTTTTATAATATTCCAATCTGCTTTCCCACTATATCCTTGAGATCTAGTTCTAGGATGAACAGTAATAGCACTAGCACCTGCTTTTTCAATCATCTTAGCAACTTCTACTGCATTTATATGATTATTATCCCATCCACTTCTAATCTTAACAGTAACAGGAATAGAAACAGAATCAACAACATTTTTAACAACTTCATATATTTTATCAGGATTTTTTAATAAAGCAGAACCAGCTTGAGCATGAACAGCAACCTTTGGTACAGGACACCCCATATTAATATCTATAATATCAGGCTTCATAGTCTTTTCTATATATTTAGCAGCCTCTACAAAAGAATCAACATCTGAACCAAATATCTGTTGAGAAATAGGTCTTTCACTATCTTGCATATAAAGCATATCTATTGTTTTCTTATTATTATAAACAATAGCTTTATCACTAACCATTTCAGCAACCACAAGTCCAGCACCCATTTCTTTACAAATTCTTCTATATGCAGAATTAGATATACCAGCCATAGGAGCTAAAACTATTTGATTATTTATTAATACATCCCCAATTTTCCATTCCATTTTATCAAATCCAATCCCTTAAACACATTTATAATTTTAACATAAATATCCTATCAAAAAAAGGCACTCATTAAGTGCCTTTTCTATTTTTGTTTCTTTAATAAATCTCTAATCTCTTCTAGTAATAAAGTTTCATCTGTTTTTGTAACAACTTCTTCTTCCTCTTTTTTACCAATAGAAGCAAGTTTATTAAATCCTTTAAGTATTAAGAATAATACTAATGCCATTATTAAGAAATTAATAATTGCTGTAATAAAATCTCCATATTTAATAACTTGTCCACCGTAGATTTTTAAAGTTCCACCAACTTCAGCTCCACCAATACCATTAATTAATGGATTAATAAAGTCATCAGTTAATGCTGTAACAATACCAGAAAATGCACCACCAATAATAACACCGACAGCCATATCCATAACATTTCCACGCATAATGAATTCCTTGAATTCACCCATAAATCCTTTGCTCTTGCCTTTAATCTTATCTAATTTTTCCTTATCAATAACCTTCTTAGCCATAATTTTTCTCCTTTTCTGCTTATATTATAATAAAAATATGAATAATTTCAAGAAAAAAATGTCTTTTTCAAGACATTTTTAAATAGTATCATCTAATGCTTTTAAAAGTTCAGCCTTACTCATCTTCTCATAATCTTCTATATTATTTTTCTTAGCTAACTCTTTTAACTTAGTAATAGATAGTTTTTCTAAATTAGTTTCCTCATCCTCAGGAGGCATTTTTCCATTTTCAACTAAATAATCAATTTGTTCTTTAGTTAAAGTTTCATATTCTAATAAAGTCTCAGCAATTAATTTTAATAAATCTCTATTTTGTTTAATAATCTTATTAGCCTCTTCATGACATTTATTAATAATTTTTCTCATTTCCATGTCTATTTCATTAGCAACTTCATTTGAGAAATGTTGTACTTTATTATAATCTCTTCCTAAGAATACACTACCTGAATCAGATTCTAATTGCATAGGACCTAAATCACTCATACCATACTCAGTAACCATAGCACGAGCTATCTTAGTAGCTTTTTCAAAGTCATTTTGAGCACCAGTAGTTATTTCCCCAAACACGATTTCTTCAGCAGTTCTACCACCTAATAAACCAGTAATTTGTTCTAATAAATCTTTCTTAGTAGAACATAATTTCTCAGGTGGAACCATCATATTATAACCACCAGCAGAACCACGAGGTATAATAGTAACTTTTTCTACATCACTAGCATTTTCTAATTTTATACCTATAACAGCATGACCAGCTTCATGATAAGCAACTAACTTTCTATCCTCTTCAGTATATTTTCTACTAGTTTTAGCAGGACCCATTAGTACTCTATCAGTAGCTTCATCAACTTCACTCATAGTAATTTCATTTTTATTTCTTCTAACAGCAAGTAATGCTGCCTCATTAAGTAAGTTTTCTAAATCAGCACCACTAAATCCAACAGTACGTTTAGATAATGCTTCTAAAGTAACACCTTTAGCTAATTTCTTATTACGAGCATGAACTCCTAATATTTCTTCTCTACCCTTAACATCAGGTAAATTAACTGTAATTTGTCTATCAAATCTTCCTGGTCTTAATAATGCAGGATCTAAAACATCAGGTCTATTAGTTGCAGCTATAATAATAATTCCTTCATTAGCTCCAAAACCATCCATTTCAGTTAATAATTGGTTTAAAGTTTGTTCTCTTTCATCATGTCCTCCACCAATACCAGATCCTCTTTGACGACCAACTGCATCAATCTCATCTATAAAGATTAAACAAGGAGCAGTTCTTTTAGCTTGTTGGAACATATCTCTAACACGACTAGCACCAACACCAACAAATAATTCAACAAAGTCAGATCCACTAATAAAGTAGAAAGGAACATTTGCTTCTCCAGCTACAGCTTTAGCAAGTAAAGTTTTACCAGTTCCTGGAGGACCAAATAATAATACACCTTTAGGTATTCTAGCTCCAAGTTTTTGGAATTTCTTAGGATTCTTTAAGAAATCAATTAACTCTTTAACTTCTTCTTTTTCTTCCTTTAATCCAGCAACATCTTTAAATGTAACTTTATTATCATCACTATTTAATTTAGCTCTACTCTTACCAAAATCCATAGAGTTTCTTCCACCAGCAACACTTCTATTTAAGAACCAGAAACCAACTCCTAAGATAATAACAATTGGTAATACATTAACTAAAATTACTAACCAAGAAGCAGATTCTGGATCAGGTTTAACAGTAATTTTAATATCTTGTTCTTCACTAGCACTAACAAGTATCTTCATAACTTCATCAGATAATGGTAATCTAGCAAAATAAGTTTCTCCATCTTTATATTTTTTTAATTTACCCTTAACTTCATAAGTATAAGCACTTTGTTTAGAAGTAACAGTCATCTCAGTAACTTGATTCTTATCAAGTTTCTTCATAAATTCATCATAAGTTAATACATGAACAGTATTATTCATAACATTAACAAAATAAAACATTGCTACAAAAATAACAATAAGTATTAAATAAGGTAATAATCCTCTCTTAACTACATTTTTATTAATCTTTTTATTATTCACAAACAACCTCCTAAATATATTTCAATATAATATCATAACTATCATTTATACTTTTGTCAAATGAAGATTTCTTCAATCCAGGTAACCATAAAATATTACCATCATAGTCACAAACAATAGGCCATTCATCCCTATCATTTATATCTATTTTAGCATCTATAAAGATATCTTTTATCTTTTTAGAACCATTCAAATTCTTTATACTCATTTTATCACCATTACGTCTATTTCTAACAATAATAGGTAATTTAATTTCTTTACTATTTAATCTAATAATATTATTAGAATTATCCTTACTATCAGTAATCTTCTCTATCTTTTTACCATTAGGTAATAATAAATTATCTATTAATTCATAATTATAATCTACACTTTCTTCATCACTATTATCAATAATTTCAATATAATTATATTTCTTAATAAAAGTAATATTATTAGGTAACAATACTCTATTATTAGCTTTTTTACTATTAAATAACTCTAATAACAGATCAATATGTCTATCAGTAACTAATATTAAATCATCTTGAAAAGATTCACTAAGTAATTTATATAACATCTCTTTCTGAATAAATTTATCCTCTAATTTAAATTTATCTATATTAATCTTATTATCAATAATACATCTTTTTATAGCTTTATCAGTCTCTACTCCAATATAATCATTTACTTCTAATAATGTCTTACTATATTTTAAGAACTTTTTATGAACATCTTTATTCTCATTCTTAAGAAAAGGTAAAATATACTTCCTATATCTATTTCTAGTATAAAAAGGATCACTATTAGTCTTATCAATATAATATTTAACATTATTATCTTTATTATATTGAATTAACTCATCCTTAGTATAACTAATCAAAGGTCTAATAACTTTATAACCTCTCCTTTGAACTTCACTCTTAAAACCAGCATAACCATTCAAATTAGAACCCCTAACTAATTTCATTAAAATAGTTTCCATTAAATCATCAGCATGATGAGCAGTCATAACATACTTAGCATTATATTTTTTAGAAAGTCTACCAAAGAATTTATATCTTAATCTTCTTGCTTCATTCTCAAAATTATCATCACCATACTCATTAATATTAAGAAATTCAAATATTAAATTATTCTCTTTACAATAATTTCTAACATATTCTTCTTCCTCAACAGATTCTTTTCTAACATTATAATTAACATGAGCAATAATTAATTTAAGATTATACTTATCTTTTAATTTATATACCATATCAACTAATGCCATAGAATCAGGTCCAGCAGAGCACCCAATGATAATAACATCATTATTATGAAATTTAAAATTATCTTCAATATTAATCATAATATCTCCTCAAATCAAAGAGTATTATATCATATTTATCAAAAAAAGAAGAATTATTCTTCTTCTGGTATCTTAATAACTAATTCTCCATCTTTTGAATAAAAATACTTTTCTCTTGCATATCTAGCAATATAATCTGAATTTTGTAATTTATTAGCATCTAATTCCAATTCTTTTTCTTTATTTTTTAAATCAGATAACTTAACAGATAACTCTTTTTTCTCCTTTATAGCATTATATATATCTTCACAATATTTAAATGAATCAAAAGCTACAAGGCATAAAACAAGTAGGATAATAACATAAATAATTGGTTTTTGTCTTAACTTTTTCTTTTTAGTCTTTGACTTTGCCATAAATTATCACCTACCTATCTAACTAAATTATAAGTATTTCAACAAAAAATAACAATAATTTACCTATAATAAAAATCCCTTTTACAAAAATTTTACAAAAAAAAGAAGAATTAATTTTCTTCTGTTTTTTCTTCAGCATCTGGAGCATTTTTATACTCTTCAAAAATTGCTTCTTCAAACATAGCTCTAACTTCTGGATTAATAGGATGGGCGATATCTCTATAACCACCAGTAGCAGTCTTACGACTAGGCATAGCTATAAATAAACCATTGTCTCCTTCAATAATACGAATATCATGAACTGCAAAACTATCATCTAGTAAAACAGATGCGATACCCTTCATACGAGATCCTTCTTTTTCGATCTTACGTACAGTAACAGATGTTATCTTCATGTCTTATTCCTCCCTTTAAAGCTTTAAACTTTACAACTTAATTATAGTATTATTATAACTAAATTGCAACAGTTTTCTATTTTTGTTGTATTTATAAATATTTAAATATTATTACATATATCAACAAAAATATCTACAGATAATTGTTCAGCTCTACAAGTTAAATCAAAATTATAATTATTTAATACCATTTCTATCTTTTTCAAATCATAATTTTTTAAGTTATTTCTAAGAGTTTTTCTTTTAAATTGAAAAGAATCATTAACTAACTTAATAAACTTATTCTTATCAACTAATTCTCTTTTAATAGGTTCAAAAGAAACAACTACACTATCTACTTTAGGTACAGGAACAAAATTTCCCTTAGATACAATAAATTCTTTCTTTATATTATAAAAATATTGAAGAATAACACTAATAGCTCCATAACTCTTATTTCCAGGTAAAGAACTATATCTATCACCAACTTCTTTTTGTACCATCATAACAATTTTATCAAAATAAATACCACTATCAATTAACTTCAATATAATTGGAGAAGTAATATAATAAGGAACATTACTTATAAAAAACAATTGATTATAATTATAATTTTTTATATCAGAAGAAATATCACATTTCATAAAATCATTATAAATAATATCTATATTATTAAAATCTTTAATTCTACTATTTAATTCGTCTTTAATAGAAGTATCAATCTCATAAGCCAAAACATTATTAAAAGACTGACACAATTCTCTAGTCATAATACCTCCACCAGGTCCAACTTCAATAACTAAAGAATCACTTTTATCAGTCACAACATCAATAATACGTTTAACTATACTTTTATCTTTCAAAAAATTTTGTCCAAGTCTCTTTTTAAATTTAATATCATATTTCTCCATAAAATCACCAACAAATATAATAACAAATTACTCTAAAACTTCAATATCTTTTCTACCTAATCCCATATTAGTAACAATAATTATAAATAAAGGAACTACTAAACAAATACTTAATACCAACGGATTAGTCAAATAACCTTTTATAATACCTATTTTAGGTATCTTTAAAACAGTTTTTCCATAAACATTATTAATACTAACAGTAGTAGGATCTTCTACATCATTATTATCACCCTTAGTCTTAAATACATAAGTACCATTAGTTAATTTCTCTTTATGTACAATTCTATGAGTAATACTTAATCCATAAAATCTAGGATCTTCAGAATCAAAAGTAATAATATCACCTATATTAAAATCTTTTTGTCTTTTAACAATAATCCCATCATTAACCATAAGAGTAGGCACCATACTAGGAGTTGCTATAATATAGGCTCCAAATATAGGCTTCTTATGATTATTCATATTAACAAATCTATCACCTACATAGATAATAGCTAATAAAGCAACTAAAGATATAGTTAATAATATCGCAATAAAAAAAGCATTACTTATAAACTTAGTAACATATTTTAATTTATCTTTAAAAGACATATCTTTATCAATTAATCTAACTTTTTCATTTTTTATATTCATAATATCTTCCTCATAAACACATTATAATATAAAGATACATTTATACTATAGAAATTAATTAAAATAATTTGTTACTTTACATAAAAAAAGACTATTAAATAGCCTTTCCATTAACATAAACTTTCATAGTAATATTTTGAATTGCTTTTTTATCAAAAACAGCTTTATCATGTAACCAAACTCTTAATCTATACTTATCAGTAGAATTAGAAGTCTTTTTTACCTTGTATATTGGCATATATCCAACATCAGTACCTAATTTAGTTTTAGAAGTTGCTTCAGTATAAATTTCAGGTCCAAAAACACCAACATATCCATTATCTTTTTCCTGTTCTAAATAAACTTTAATATTTTCATCTAAACTAGTAGACAAAGCCGTGTCTTTTTTAACAGATATTTCATACTCTAATCCATCAGCTGCTTTTAACTCACTAGTAACAGAAAAATCAAAGAATAAATCAGCACTATCTAATTTAATTCCTCTCGCATCACTTAAAGGTACACATTTTCTAACAGTTAAACCATTAAATTCATCAGTATAAGTTAAAGAAATATTTCCTCCATCCAACTTTTTAGTAACTACTTCTTTAGGACTCTTAAGAAACATAAATACACAAATAACTAAAATTAATATAACTATCAAACTAATACACAAACACCAATTAAAAACCTTTTTATCCATAAATCCTCCTAATAACTATAAATAGAAAGTTTTCCATCAAAGATAAGTTTATCATCATAAACAGAAGCATCAGATACCCACATTCTTAGAATAAACTCATCAGTACTTTTCTTACCTATTTTACCACTATGTACAATATACTTATCATTATATTTTTTTAATCCAGTAACTAACTTAACAGAATCAGTTTTATATTCTTTTAACACCTTATCATCTTTATCACTAAGTAATACTTTAATATATCTATCATCAAGAAACTTTTTACCATGATTAGTACTTAATAATATCTTATAATTACACTTCTTATCAGCATTAGACTTAATTTTAAATTTATAATAAATATTAGATTTACCATTAGATCTAGAAAAAGTAGAACCAACTTGATCAGATAAAGGTAAAGCATTCTCTATAACTAATACTTCATTGTTAGGAATATATACATAGTTCTTATTACTTTTATCTCTATTAACATATAAAACAATACAAACTAAAACTATTACTAAAATACATAATATAATTAGTTCTTTCTTCCTCATAGTATCACACCTTATTATCAATAAAAGAATATCACTATTTATTATTCAAGTCAAACACATCATAAGCATTTCTATTAGTAATTAAACTAACATCCTCAAGAGATACATTAGTAACTTCAGACACTTTGTTTGCAATGAAAGAAATATATTTAGATGAATTCTTAATACCCCTTCCTCTAAATGGATGAGGTATTAAATAAGGACTATCAGTTTCAAGAACTAAATGATCTACACCTAGTTTAGAAACAATTTCTCCTAAATTAGAATTAGTAAAAGTAACAACTCCACCAATTCCTAATAAAAATCCCATTTTTATATATTCTATTCCTGTTTCATAACTACCACTAAAAGCATGAATAACACCATGAACATTATATTTCTTTAAACAATCAATAGTATCTTTAGTTGCTTCTCTACTATGAATAACTACAGGTATATTTAGTCTTTCAGCAATAGACAATTGCTTTTCAAATAACTTAATTTGAGAATCTCTTTTATCTTTTTCATAATGATAATCTAATCCTATTTCTCCTAAACCTACAACTTTATCATTTTTTAATAGTTTTTCTAATTCTACTAAATCATCATCTGTAACATTATCAACTTGATCAGGATGATAACCTATAGTTACATATATATTCTCATGATTACTTGCTATATCTAAAGATTCTTTTATTCCGTCTTTATCACAACCAGAAATAATAATCTTTTCAACTACTTTAAAATCATCATCAATAATTTTATCAATATCTTCATAATCATCTTTAGAAATATGACAATGTGTATCTACAAACATATTATTCCTCCACTCTTCATAAATTATACAATATAAAAAAATAAAAAGGCAATTAATTTGCCTTTTATTGATATGTAAGTCTAGCTGAAATCCAACCAGTCATGTAAGCTGATTTTGTACCATAACATAACTTAGCATCTTTTACAGATGTACATTTACTTTCTTTTTTTACAGTACTACCATGGAACCATAGGAAATTATTATGTTTATCAATAATCCAATCTCCATCCCATTTAAATGCATGTTTATCATCCATATTTCCAATATTGGTACTCTTAGCAACTCCATTATTATATATTTTATTTCTATCATTTTTTCTAATAACTACATTACCATTACCAGTATCAGATAAAGCATATACTTTATTTGTTTTATTAACTAAACCAGTTTTTGCTGAACAACTAATTTTATATGTGCCATTAGATGAAATTGTAATATTATTACCTACAGCAACTTTACCCCAATAACAATTAAAGTAATTAGCCATATGTTGATTTTTCTTGTTATAAGTAGTACCAAATGAAACTCCAGGAGATTTCAAAGTACAATTAGTATTAGTGTTATACACATTACAAGTTACATTAGTATTTTGTGAACCATTTTTTAATTTAGTAATGTTTTGCATACTTAAATTATCAAATTTAAATGTTCCTGTAAGTGTTTTATAAGTAACAGCATAATAAGTACCATTACTTTTAACAGTTTTTTCTTTTTTAGTATCCCAAGATGAACTAGTTGCTCCAGCTGAAGTTCCCCAACCTACAACTTTATATCCCTTTCTAGATATTCCAGGAGAAGTAATTTTACATCCTTTACTAGCATTTTTATAAGTACATTTACGAGTTACATCATTACCAGCACCATTACCTTTAAATGTTATAGTATATTCTTTTGGAGCAGCTTTCCAGTTAGCAGTAGCTGTAACATTACTAGTTGCTATTGAATTTTCATTTATAGCAGGACTAAAAGTCCATCCATTAAATACATAACCAGATTTAGTAGGAGCACAAAATGATCCCCATTTTTCTCCATGTTTTCTAGTTGTTGAACTACAAGCAGTTCCACCATTACTATTATATGTTAATGTATATGTATTTATTATCCAATTAGCATATAAATCAACATAGCAATTATTAGTCCTTAAATTAGTACAAAAATCTGTATCTTTATAATCTTTTTTATCATCATCATATATACTATGTACACCATTTGATGATTTCCATTCTTTTGTATTATCAATATGATATCCAGTTCTTACTAAGTTTAACCAACTAGAATTATTATAATTCCATAATCCATCAGTACCTAAAGCTTGCTTATATCTAACAGTTTGTACATATTTATTATCTCCATTATAAACATATCCATCAGATTTTATAGATAAACCTGAGTAGTGACTAGAAGCCATAGATCCGCTATTCGCATGCAAACTAATAAATGCAGTACCAACAAAGTATCTAAATTCTAGTATCATATTGTTTATAGGTGTTTTATTTCCATCTACATCTTCTAATGTACCATTTACTACTAATTTATAGACAGTAGTTTTAGTAGGTTTACTGATATCACCAGGAGTTTTAATAGGTTTTGTTTTTGACCCTTCATAATTCTTATTATTAAAGTTAACTATTCCTTGACTTCCTATTGGAGAACTATCTTTATACCATTGATAATTTAATGTTTGTCCTTCCATTAAACCTACTCCAGTATCTTTAATAGTAGCTTTAATATTCAATTTGTCATCATAATAATATTCAGGACTACCAAATCCACTATAATCTTTAATAGTAATGCTAGGTCCTTTTCCATCCTCTAAAGTACAAGATTTTTCTAAATCTTTATTATTAGGTGTTCCATATAATAATTGATCAGACTTAGATCTACAAGATGTATTAGTTTCATAATTAAAATTACCATTTTTACTCTTACGTACAATAACATATGTATAATTTTTATAGTCTGTTGGTTTAATCTTACTATTATCACAAATAGTATCTTTGATTTGAATATTTTCTATTAAATCTCTTTCTTGCAAATCTTCATATCTAATTACAGCACAACCAGTATTTCTTTCACCAAATAAATCTTCAGCATATTCATCTGTAAACAACTTAGAAGAAGCAGTAACTGATTTTTCATAAGATATATATTTAGCATTTTTATTATTATTTTGAATATAATTAATCGATGGTATTGCGATAATCATTAATACACCCATAATCGCAACCGCAACAACCAATTCAATCATAGTAAAACCTTTGTCTTTCATATTTCTCACCATACCTTACCAAATTATATAATAACAAATTTTATAATTATAATAAATAAAAAAGGAGTTAAACTCCTATATACTTAACACATTTTTGTCAATTCTTTGAAATAAAGGACTAGGTTTACCTAATTCATAAGAATTATCTTCTTTATAACTTAATGTATCATCTAAATTATTTATTTGTTTATGAATCTCTTCAGAAGTAGAAGGTAAAAATGGTAATAATAAAGATCCACATACTCTAATAGATTCTAACAAGTTATAAATAACTGTTTCTAATCTATCTTGTTTTGTTTCATCCTTAACTAATACC
>CAMVLZ010000005.1 GCA_947168485.1 uncultured Bacillota bacterium
ATCTAATAAATTTAAACTAAAATCAGGAACAACCAAACTAGTAATAATAAATGCTTGATCAATATTACTAACTTTAGGTCTTTTAAAACTATTATGTCTTTCCTCAATTTTTTCTATAATTAATTTTTTTTCATCAAAAAGAACATAATCACCCACTAATGGGAGAATATGTTCATGTCTCATAATACCTCTACACTTACAAGGATAAACTGAATCTTCAAATTTTACATAGTGTAAATCACTAACTATTTTAATAATTTGTCCTCTCATTTATCCTCCTATAATTATTCCTCTTCGTCTTCTGTTGGCGTTGGTGTAGGTGTTGGTGTAGGTGTAGCCTTAGGCTTAATTGCAATAGTTACAGTTAATGTAGAACCCTTAGTAATAGTACTACCAGCTCTTAAACTTTGAGCAATAACTGTACCTTCATTAAATATAGTAGTTTCTTGATTCTTAACTTTAAAGTTTATTCCATACTTAACACAGAAAGCATCTGCTTCATCTTGAGTCCATTTTTCTTTAACCATATCAGGAACTATTTCTAATTGATTAGGTACATATAAAGTAATAGAATCTCCAGATTTTACTTTAGTACCTTTAGGTAAACTTTGAGCAATTATCAAGTCAGAATCCTCTACTGCTTCACTAACATCTTTTTTCTCAATAGTAACTTTTAATCCATAAGAAATTTCTAATTTAGTTTTAACTTCAGCATAATTCTTACCAGTATAATCTTCTAACTCAAATGTCTCTTCACCTTTAGATTTATAAATAGTAATCTTAGTACCATATTTAACACTACGTCCAGCTTCAGGATTAGTTTTAACTACTCTATCCTTTTTAATTTCACTAGAGTATTCTTTCTTAATAGTAGGATTAACTTCAAAACCTAATTTTTGTAATTTCTTCTCACAAGTTTCTACTTTTAATCCTTCACAACTAGGTACTTCTACATTATCTTTCTTAGTTAATAAAGGAATTAATCCAAATACTATTACGAGTGCCAATATCGCAACTCCTAATATAGATGATAAAATTATAATTAATTTTTTATTTCTTTTTTCTTCTTTATCATCTTCTATTTTTTCAGCAATTTCAGAAGTATCTTCAATATCTTCATCTTCTTTTTTAGGTTCTTCTTTTGCTTTAGCTTCAGCTTTTTTCTTTTCGCTAGATTCATGTTCAGGATATTTGAACTTAATCTTTTCTTCATTCATTCTACTCTCATCTAAAGCAGTTAATAAATCTTCATGCATCTCACGAGAATCTTCATATCTATTTTTAGGATTCTTAGCTGTCGCTCTAAGAATAATATTCTCTATACTTTGAGGTATCTCTGGATTATCTTCTCTAATACTAGGAAGAGGATCCCTCATTTGTTTAAGAGCTATCTCTACAGCATTCTCTCCTTTAAAAGGTAATTTACCAGTTAATAATTCATAAAAGATAATACCCATAGAATAAATATCACTCTTAACAGTTGCTCCATTACCAGAAGCTTGTTCTGGTGGTAAATAATGAACTGAACCCATAACTGAATTAGTTTGAGTTAATTGAGTTGAATTAAGAGCCATCGCAATACCAAAATCAGTAATCTTAATTTGTCCATCATCTTTAATCATGATATTTTGAGGTTTCAAATCTCTATGAATAATATATGAATCATGAGCATGACTCATACCATCAGTCAATTGAGACATAATATCTAAAGTTTCAGATAAAGTAAGGCTTCCTCTCTTCTTTAATAATTGTTTTAAAGTTATACCATCAATAAACTCCATAACAATATAATAAAGTCCATCATCTTCGCCTACATCATACATCTCAACAATATTAGGATGTGCTAGTGATGATGCTGATAAAGCTTCTCTTTGGAATCTTCTAACAAATTTTTCATCATTAGATAAATCTCCTCTTAAAACCTTAATCGCTACATTTCTATCTAGAATAGTATCATATCCTAAATAGACATTAGCCATACCACCTTCACCAATAGATCTTATGACTTCATAACGATCATTAATTTTTTGCCCCTTTGCTATCATTTAGAAACCACTTCCTCACGAACTAAATACGCAACCGAAATGTTATCTGTTCCACCCCTATTATTAGCTTTACTAATAAGTTTATTAACCTTTTCTTCAACACTATCATCTTTATCAAGCAATACTTTACATATTTGTTCTTTATCCAACATATTAGTTAAGCCATCACTAGACAATAATATCTCAGAAATATCCATATTACAATCAAATATATCTACATCAACTTTACTACTTGCACCCAAAGCTTTCATAAGTACATTTTTCTTAGGATGATGAGTAGCCTCTTCTTTAGTCAATTCTCCAGCACTAACAAGTAAATTTACTAAAGTATGATCATAAGTAACTTTATGTAGTACATCATCTTTCATAACAAAACCACTTGAATCTCCAACATTACCAAATAATAGATAATCTTTTGTTAATATAGCCATAACTAAAGTAGTACCCATTCCTTTACTTTCAGGATTATTCTTTTCATGTTGAAAAATCAAATTATTAATCTCTTCAAAAGCAGCTCTTATCCATTTAACAGCTTCAACTTTACTCATATTAATAAAAGTTTCTTTAAAATGAGTTGCTAAATAATTAATCGCAATACTAGATGCAACTTCACCAGCACGATGACCTCCCATTCCATCAGCAATTGCCATTAATTGTACACCTTTGTTTTCAACAATAACTACACTATCTTCATTATGATCTCTAACTCTTCCTGCATCTGTTAAATAAAAGGATTTCATATCTCTTCCTCCTTACTTCTAAGTTGTCCACAAGCAGCACTTATATTGCCACCAAATTCCCTCCTGATTGTCACATTAATTCCATTCTTCTTAAGTATATCATAAAATGTACTAATTTGTCTCATTTTACTACGTTTAAATTGAATATTTTTAGTTTCATTATAAGGAATCAAATTAACATAGCAATTTCTTCCTCTTAGTAACTTACTAAGTTCAACTGCGCAAATCTCACTATCATTAATTCCATCTAACATAATATATTCAATAGTTAATCTTCTATTAGTTTTAGAATAATACTCATCTAAAGATTCCATTAATTCATCTAAAGGATAAACTATATTAATAGGCATTATCTTATTCCTAATAGAATCATTAGGTCCATGTAGACTAATAGCTAAATTAACTTGTAATTCTAAATTAGAAAATTCTTTTATTTTAGGAATAATACCACAAGTACTAACAGTAATATGTCTAGCTCCAATACTAAGTCCATAATTAGAATTAATTATTTTAATAAACTCAATCAAATTATCATAATTATCAAAAGGTTCACCAATACCCATAACTACAACATGACTAATTCTTTGACCTAATTCTTCTTCTATTAATAATAATTGTTCTACCATTTCATATGACTCTAAATTACGTACTTTTTTACGTCTTCCCGACTCACAAAAAGCACACCCCATATTACAACCAACTTGTGAAGAAACACATACACTCCTACCATAATCATGCATCATTAAAACAGCCTCTACATGTTCCCCATCATAAAGTTCAAATAAATATTTAGAAGTATCTTCACTCTTTTCAACTTTAACTATCTTAATCATATCCATACTAAAATCAGATTTAATTTTTTCTATAACATTCTTCTTTAAATCAGTTATCTCATCAAAAGAATTAATTCTCTTATCATATAACCATCTAAATATCTGTTTAGCATGAAATTTCTTCTCTCCAATTCCTTCTAAATATAATTCTAAATTTTCTAAACTAATTCCATATATATTCATAATATAATTATATCACTACAAAGTAAAAACTAGCAATTGCTAGTTAATTATTTAAAGGATTATCTATTCTAGTAGAATCTCCTATATTACTATAAGTTAATTCAATATTTAAATTCTTTTTACATAACTTCATAATCTTACAATAATTAGTTAAATCATAACTAATACTACTTAATACTTCTTTATCAGATATAACACTAATAGTACAAGGATTATCACTAAAATCAGTAACCTTATCATCAATTATTTTATTAATATTATTAACACTAAGTAATAAAGATAATTCACTTCTACCATCTCTATAATCAGTTTTATGATCTAAAGTAGCTTCATCTAATAATTTATTTATATATCCAAGATTATAAAACTTATAAAATTTACTACACTCATCACTTTCAATCCACTTCAAGTTATCATATCTATATAAATCATCTTGGTTTCGATAATATTTACTAGTTATATTATTGTATCTACAATTAAATTCTTCACTAGATTCATTAATCCTACCATTAATAGTAGTAATTATACCATCATGATTAATAGTATATTTATATTTATATTTCATTTGATATAAATCACTAATATCAACACCATTATTCTTACTGTTTGCATTCCTAATATCATCTAATTGTTTAGTTAAAGGATAATGAGTAGAAGTATGAGCTACAATCATTAAAATAAGTAATAGAAAAGCAAAAGCTACAAAAAACCAAATAGCTTTTCCTTTATCTTCTTTAGTAGTTTTCTTAAAAAAATCTATTAATTCTTTCACTCTAATTCCTTCCCAATTAACTCTTCTTTATTAATACCATTTAAGTAAGAAGAAACATCCATTTTCTTTTTACCAAAAGGTTGAATTTCTTCTATAATAATTTCTCCATCTTTACAAGATATACCAATACCATTTTTATATATCTTATTAATTACTCCAATATTATCATATTTATTATCACCTATTCTAGATTTAAATACTTTAGTCCTATTACCATCCATAATAAAATAAGCACCAATCATAGGAGATAATCCTCTAATTAAATTAAATATATCACGAGCACTATTATTAAAATCAATTTTCTCTTCTTCACTCTTAATATTATATGCATAAGTAACTAAAGATTCATCTTGTTTAATACTATCATTAGTACCATCAATAATACTAGGTAATGTCTTAAGTAATAAATCTCTTCCTAAAACACTAAGTTTATTAGATACTGTTTCTAAATTATCATCCTCTTCTATTTTAATACTCTCTTGAGAAATAATATTTCCAGTATCCATACCCTTATCCATATACATAATAGTAATACCAGTTTCACTATCACCATTAATAATAGATCTATGAATAGGTGCTCCTCCTCTATATTTAGGAAGTAAAGATGCATGTACATTAATACATCCATACTTAGGATAATCTAATATCTCTTCAGGTATTATTTGTCCATATGCACAAGTAACAATCAAATCAGGTTTTAATTCTAAAACAGATTCATATTCTTTTCTTATACTTATAGGTTGAATAACTTGAATATTATTATTAATACCAATCTCCTTAACAGGTGTATGAGTTAAAATTCTTTTTCTACCTACTTCCTTATCAGGTTGACTAACTATACCAACAACATCATAATTCTCAATTAAACCACTAAGTACATTACAAGCAAACTCAGGAGTTCCCATAAATACAACTCTCATAACAACACCTCACAAAAACAAAATCAACGTTACAACAACCCCTAAAGTCATAAGAATAGATCCAATAATAATAATTGTTGAAACTACCCCATCACTATTAATAGATAACTCATCCTTAGATTTATCTTTAGACTCAATTTTATTCTCTATAGTTAAAAACTCTATATCAGAAGAATCTATATCATTTTTACAAATAACATTATTATAATTATTATTAATTAACCTATCCATAATAATATAATAATCTTCACTCTTGAATTCATCTATTAACTTATTTAAATCTAACTTATCATCTAATATTTTATCTCTCTTAACTAATATAAAACTACTATTAACAGAATTATCATTATTTAATAATTTCCATTCTCTATTAAAAATATCTATCAACTTAGTACTATCTTCAGAAGAGATATTTAATGTCTTAATAACTTTATTAATATTATTCAAACAACTATTATAATCCTTCATAAGATAACTATCTTTATCTTTAATATGTTCATCACCACAAATTAATTCATAAAAGTACATAGGACTTCTCAATGAATAAAAATAAGCTAATTCCATACTATCAGTAAAAACAACTTCATCTAAACTAAAATCTTTACTAATATAATTATCTTTATACTTATTAAGTATCTCTTTTAATACAATAAAATCATTATATAAATTAGTATACTTATTAATTTTAAATCCATTATTCTTAATACTCTCTGTATATACAGAACTATATGCATGTATAAAATAACCATTCTCTATATATTTATAATAAATGTATCTAATAAATTCTTCTTTATCTCTAATATTTACTTTATTAACTAAAATCTTACTAAGTAATTTAGTAATACCATCTTTAATACTATATTCTTTTTCTACTCTTCTAAATAATAAATCTAATTCTACTAAATAATTATCATAATACTCAATATTATCAATAATTAAACTATATTTATAAACCGCATCATAAAACATTCCAATTAACTCATAATTAGAATATTCTCTATCTTTATATATCTCATAAGTATATAAATTATTAATAAACTCTATAGTATTATCTTTTTGAAGTAACTCTTTAAACATTATCCAGTACCTCTCATAATAATAAATATAGTTCCTACAATAATAAATATTCCAAGTACTAATAAAATAATTTTTATAACAGGATTATTCTTATCATAATAATCACTTTTTCTAGAACCAGATTCACTCATAAGTTTTTTATAATATTCAGAATTCTTTCTATTAACTTCAAGTTCTTCCCCAGTACTATCAAAAACTACATCTTCTTTTTCACTATTATAATTAGATCCTTTATTATCAAAAAATTGCATAATAACACCTCTATTCTTCAATATAAAGATAACATATTTTATTATTTTTTTCTATAAGATATGTAAAGGATTAAAATCAATGTCAATCTTAATATCATTATTATTTTTATAATGATCAGATATTTTTATTAATATAGCTTTAATCTCATCTATAGATTTATATTTAATAATAATAGAATATCTATATATATTATTAATCTTATATAAAATAGATGGACTAGGTCCCAATATAATAGAATTAATATTTCTATCTAAACTTCTCTTAATTTTATTAGCTTCATTATTAACAGTATTATTATTTTTACCACTAATTCTAATATAACAAAGATAATAATATGGAGGATACTTAAGTACTTTTCTAATATTCATTTCTTCATTATAAAATGATAAATAATCATTATTTGATGCATACTTAATCGCATAATGATCTTTATTAAATGTTTGAATATAAACAACACCAGGTTTTTCTGAACGACCTGCTCTACCACTAACTTGGTTTAATAATGAAAATGTATTAAATGAAGAATTATAATCAGGAATATTTAATGAAGTATCAGCATTTATAACACCAACTAATGTAACAAGAGGAAAATCAAGTCCTTTAGAAACCATCTGAGTACCAAGTAATATATCATATTCATGATTCTTAAAAGTAGTAATCATCTTCTCATGAGATCCTTTTCTACTAGTAGTATCATAATCCATTCTTAAAACTCTCGCATCTACTAAAGATTTTAATTCTTCTTCAATTCTTTGAGTACCAACACCTAAATCATTAATAGATTTTTCATGACATTCAGGACACACAATAGGTTTAGAATCTCCATATCCACAATAATGACATCTCATAGTATTACTACTCTTATGATAAGTTAAACTAATATCACAATTAGGACATTTAAAAGTATATCCACAATTCTTACAAGTAACAAAAGAAGCATATCCTCTTCTATTTAGAAGAAGGATTACTTGTTCATCTAAATTAATTTTTTCTTTTATAGCTTCAACCAATTCATTAGAAAAATGACCCTTAGTTCTTCTAATCTCTTTATTCATATCAATTATCTTAACTAGAGGTAATTCTCTTCCATTAACTCTTTCCATTAAACTAAGTAAATGAAATACTCCTTTTTTTGCTCTAGCCATTGCTTCAAGTGAAGGTGTAGCTGAACCAAATACTACTTTACAATTATGCATCTTACCCCTAATAACAGCTATCTCTTTCGCATTATATCTAGGATTAGATTCACTCTGTTTATAAGAATCAGAATGTTCTTCATCAACAATAATAATACCTATATTATTAAGAGGAGCAAATACAGCACTTCTAGCACCAATCACAATAGAAGCTTCACCATTAGCTATTCTTCTATATTCATCATATTTTTCTCCATCAGATAACGCAGAATGAAGAGCAGCTATTCTATTACCAAAACGAGCTACAAATCTACTGATAAGTTGAGTAGTTAAACTAATTTCAGGAACTAATAATAAAGCAGTTTTCCCCATCTCTAAATAATGATTAATTAATTCCATATATATTTCAGTTTTACCACTACCAGTAACACCATATATTAATGAAGGTTTTATATCATCATAATTAATAATCTCTTCATATATTTCATTTTGTTTAGTAGTTAATTTATGAACAATATTCTCACTAATATCATATTTTAATCTATAGTGTTCTCTTTTCTCTTCTATTAAAATATTCTTATTTAATAAAGTATTCAAACTACTAATACTAATCTTTTTTAACTCATCTTTAATAATAAACTTATCTTTACACATTTCTATTATTAATTTTTGTTTATCATTAAATTTATAAGTACTAAGATCAATATCATTAACTTTATAATAATAATCATATTTCTTATTTATTTGAGTACCACTATGAGCCTTCAAAGCTTTAGGTAACATCACTTGATAGCAACTAATCAAAGTAGCTAAAGTTTTATCTTTAACAATCTTTCCTAATTCTAATAATTCATCAGTTAATATAATATCTTTATCAATAATATTACTTATATCTTTTAAATCACTTAATTCACTATCATTCTTAAGAGACAATACAAATCCATTAACAACTCTTCTTCCAAAAGGAACTTCTACTCTAATACCAACTTTTATATCATTAATAAAAGCACTTGGTACATTATAATCAAAAGTCTTATCAACATTACTATTACTAACTTCAACTAAAACTTCTGCTACCATAAGAACCCTCCATATAAAAAAGATGTATATATACATCTTATTATAACAAATTATCTATTAGTAACACCAATTAATTTTGCATGAACTACTTTTCTACCTTTATTATCATCAGTACAAGTAGATAAAGTAATAATTTTATCACTACCACTAACAGAAACATTATATTTATGTTTACTCTTCTTTTTTAATTTCTTAACAAAAGTATCAAATTCACTATCATCACTAAAAGATACTTGTAAATAATCTACTACAGGAGCACTATAATAATTAGAAAATACTTCATAAATATATTTTTCATTATCTTTCAAAATAATAATCTTATGATTACTATTCTTATACCAATTATTAGAAAATATTCTTGCTATAGTACCAAAAGAAGTACCATTAAGTAAATTATGTCCATAGAATATAGTATTCTTATCTTGTAAAACATTATTTCTATAATCCATAAATACCCATCCATTCTTATTATAAGATTTATTAAATGAATGAGATAAATAATAATCATTATCACTACTCTTAACTACAGGATAATTAATATTAGTACCGTCAACAGCAATCCAAGCAACTGTATTAGAATTAATATTTCTTAATTCATTAAAATTAACATCACTTAGTTTAGTTGATCCAAACTTATAAAAAGAATAATTACCAAGTACTTTATCATACTTATCTTCTTTTTTAATCCTATCAGTTTTTTGTTTTTTATCAGTTTTATCATCTACTTTTTCTTCTTTCTCAATAGAAGTAGTATCCTCATCTAACTTAACAGTCTCTTGAGGAGAATAAACTATTCCAAATATAGTAGTAAAAGCAAATAAATAAATAATAATTAAAAATAATGTTTCAGGTTTACCCTTCTTATATAAATTATCTATAACATGATCAAACTTATTTCTAAATATTTTATTAAAAATTTTCATAATAAAAATACTAATACTATAAAACCCTTTACTTATAGTATTAATTAAAAATAAAAAACCATTCATAGTTGTCTCAAATAAATAAGAAAAAAAGTTTTTCATACAATATCCTCATCATCAATATTACCATCCATAGGTAAAGTTTTAATAATCATAGGCATCTCATTATTATCAATTTCTTTAACCTTAGGTATATTGATATTAACCATGGTTTTTCCATCAATTAACTCTTCTACAGGAACAATAACTTTACTAAGAGCTTTATTAACTTCTTCATCATACTTAGAATCTATATTACTCTTATTATTTTTCTTGATCTCTTTACCATTTTTAATATCAATAATATTAATAATAATACCAGTAACAAAAGAAAGAATTATAATGATAACTAATATTATTATTTCAATTTTAATTAACATAATATCCCTCCTCTTATTCTATATAATCATTATACAACAACTATACATTTTTTTAAAGACAACCAAGTGTCTACAGTGTAAAGAAAAAAGGATTAAAAATCCTTTATTTCTTATAAACAATCTTATGAAATATCTTAGTATTACCAAATTTAGTAATTAATGTATAAACAAAATATGAAATAATACCAAAAGCAAACGCTATCGCAAACCATTCTAAATATAGTAAAAAGAATTTCAACATATTAGAAGAATATAATTCAACCCAAGGTACTCTTCTATACAAACCACGGAAGAAATCATTTTCATGTACAAGATAAATCATAAAAGTAGTAGAAGCAATATAATTAATAATCTTAGAATTAGGTATCTTAATACGTTTAAATAATTCAAATATTAATACAGCTAAAGCAATAATTATAAAACTATAATTAGGTATATCATTTAATACATGTAAATAATGAGTTTTACCATTTATAATAGCTTTATTTATCGCACCAATAGTAACATTATAATAACTAAACCAAATAAATAGATAACTAATAAATATTAATAAAATAATAATAGGTGTTCTAATATTTTTAAATGGTTCATACTTTTTAATATATCCTCCAAAAGAATATAAGAATATTCCAGTTACAAATATATGAAGATGATCACTTAGTCCAGATAAAATATTAGCTAACCAAGAAATACTAATAATAGTAAATAAAATTAGTAGAAATGCTTTATATTTATTCTTAGTTAATTTCTTTAAATATTTATTTAAAAATAACGATGCAAATATGATAATTCCTAAATAGTAACCAATGAACCACCATCCACCATTAAACAAATAAACAGGTTGTAATCCAAGAAAAGATCTAGAATGAAAATAATAAAATGAAAAAGAACAAATAGTAATCAATATAGCCGCAAATAAAGCTTGAGTTAATAATTTTTTTATTGATTTAGATACATCTATCTTCTTACCTGCTAAGAAATATCCAGCTATAAGAATAAAAATACCATTCCCAATATTACCAAATGACATGAATGTTTGAGGTATTAATAATTTTTTAAAAAAGTTTAAACTATCAAAATTATTCCATCCATGCATATATGTCATGTCACCTTTTAATTGAGGTAAAATTGAATGAAGAGTAACATGAAAAATTACTATCATTGCCATCGCAACAATTCTTAATAATTCAATATTAGACTGTCTTTCTTTTTTTACTTTCATAACCTAGTCCCCCATAATTACTTAGAATTCTATTATAACATAGATAACAAATTAAAAAAGATGATTTCTCATCTTTTAAAACAATTTAATAATATCACTAATAGTTATAACTACCATTAATAATAGAAGTAATATCATACCAACAGTATGTATCTTAGCTTCTATTTCTGGAGGTACTGGTTTTCCTCCTCTTAACATTTCAATAATTATAAATACAATATGTCCTCCATCAAAAGCAGGTAATGGTAATAAGTTAATAAAACCAACATTTATACTTAAGAATGCTACTAAGAATAATAATGAAGCAATACCAGATTCTTTTTGTTGACCAACTATTGAGTATATTCCAACTGGTCCAGATAACTGTTTAAGACTAATATGACCAGTAAATAAATATTTTACAGTTATACCCATTTGTCTACATAAACTTACACTCTTATTAAACATATAAGAAACACTATTAATAAAACCATAAGTCTTCTTTTGTTGCATCATAATACCATAAGTATATACTTCGTTACCATTAATCTTTTCTTTTTTAGGTTTAACATTAACAACAGTAGTACTATCATTATCTCTTTGAACAATAAACTCTGTCTTTTTCTTATGATCACCAACAGCCAAGTAAATAGAAATATCATCACTACTTTTAATTTTATGACCATCAATATATAAAACCTTATCTCCTGCTTCCAATCCAGCAGTAGCAGCAGCACTATCTTTTTGTACTTTAGTTATTACAGGATTTAAAGTATTACCACCCCATATTAAAGCAATTAAGAATAATATTAAAAACGCTGATATAAAGTTATTTCCTGCTCCAAAGAACATAATTAAAAATCTTTGGAAAGGAGTTTTAGATTGTAATCTCTTCTTTTTAGGAATCTTCTTTAACTCATCATCTTCAACATCTTCTCCAGCCATAGCACAGAATCCACCTATTGGTATAGCTCTAAGAGAATATTCAGTCTCTTTACCCTTTTTAGACCATAATTTAGGTCCCATTCCTATCGCAAACTCATATACATAAACACCACATATCTTAGCCCATGTAAAATGACCTAATTCGTGTACAAAGACAATAAAACCTAGTATCAATATAAATAACAAGATGTTAATAATAATATCCATGTAATTCACCCCTTAAATTAATTCAAATAATAAAATATATGCAATAACAATAAATATAATACTATCAAGTCTATCTAATATACCACCATGTCCTGGTATCAAATTACCAAAATCTTTTTGATCAAAATATCTCTTAATATTAGAAAATACTAAGTCACCACATTGACCAATAATAGATAATAATAAAGTAACTAAAATAATATAAATAATATTAACACTACTATTAATAACAGTAATATAAAAAGCTACTCCAACAAAAGTTCCCATCAAAGAACCACCAACACTACCTTCAACAGTCTTTTTAGGACTAATAGATGGACATAATTTATGTTTACCAATCAAAGCACCAGTAAACAATGCAAAAGTATCAGTAATAATACTAATAGCTAATAAATATAATAAATAATTAATATCATGATTTCTAGTTAATATAATCATATTAAAACTTAAACCAATAAACATAACAGCCCCAACTAAATATAAAGCATCCATTACACTATATTTATCATTATTATTAATAAAAATAACAGGTAATAAGAACACAAATATAACAACTGCTATCATCTGATAACTAATTATATAATTAGAACTAAATAACATAGTATTATTCAAACATAATACAGTAACCGCAGCATATGAAATCAATTTCATAAGAAGAGGTATCTTATTCTTTTTATCTTTAATATGTATCATTTCATATAAAGCAAGTAAACCTAGTATAGTAAAGAATACTCTAAAAGGAACTCCACCTAAATATAAAAATGGTATAAATACAATAGCAATTAGTATTGCACTAATAATTCTAGTCTTCATTATACTCCTCCAAATCTTCTATTTCTATCATTAAAAGCCTCTATAGCTTTATCAAATTCATCATTATGAAAATCAGGAAAATAAGTTCTAGTAAAATAAAACTCTGCATAACTTAACTGATATAACATAAAATTACTTAATCTCAATTCACCACTAGTTCTAATTAATAAATCAACATCAGGTAAATCATTATATAAATTCTGTCTTACCAATTCTTCATCTATATCATCCAAACTAATCTCATCAGATTTATACATAGAAGCAATCTTCTTAGTCATATCAACTATCTCACTACGAGAACCATAATTTAGACATACATTTAATACTAATCCTGTATTATCTTTACTCTTTTCTTCTATATCTCTCATAGCTTTTAAAACTTTTTTAGAAAGAGGTTCTTCTCTACCAGAGAATACTATTCTAACATTATTACTCAATATAAATTCAAACTCATTAGTAAACATTTCAATAAATAGATTCATCAAAAAATCTACTTCAGTTTTACTTCTCTTAAAATTTTCTGTAGAAAAAGCATAAACAGATGCATACTTAATACCTATATCATTCATATGAATTGCTAACTCTTTTAAAGTATTAGCTCCTTCTCTATGACCATCTGTTCTAGGTCTACCTTTCTCAGTAGCCCAACGCCCATTTCCATCCATTATAATTCCAACATGAGTTGGTATTTTCATTTCATTCATAAATTAAACCATCCTCAATGAGTATTATACACTATCAAAGAATAAAAAGTAAACACGAGTTGACATAGTACATAAAAAAAATACACTAACGTGTATCTTAAAATTTATCAATATTTATTTTTACATATTTGTTATCTTGTAATGCTGAACTAGCTTGTACTAAAGTTCTAATTGCATTAGCACTTCTACCATTCTTACCAATAACTCTACCCATATCTTCATCAGCAACAATTACTTGAATTAATATAGTATTTTCATCTTCAGAATCAAACTCTTTAACACTAACAGCATCCTCATCAACAACAATACTTTTTACTAAATATTCTGTTAAAGCTATTAAATCCATATTACTTATCCTTCTTTACTTTAGAATCAGCAAATTTCTTCATGATTCCAGATTTACTTAATAAATTTTTAACAGTATCAGTAGGAATAGCTCCTCTATTTAACCATTTTAAAGCAACTTCTTCATTAATATTAACTTTACTATCATTAACAGGTTCATAAGTTCCTACTAATTCAATATATTCTCCATCTCTCTTTCTACGAGAGTCAGTTGCAACAATTCTATAAAAAGGTCTACCTTTAGCACCCATTCTTGTTAATCTTAATTTAACTGCCATTTTCTCTCCTCCTTCCAAAATCAAATATATTATATTATATAAATTATAGGTTGTCAACCATTTATAGTTAACAAAAAAGAACTACTTAGTCATAGTAGTCCCTTGTTTTACTGGTTCTGGAGGAAACATTCCAGCCATATCTTTATCTTTAGCTAATCCATTTATACGATTTCTTAACTTTTCAGCATTAACTTTCGCAATCGCAATAGCTCTAGCTCCTTTGATAAATGACTTTCCATCCATTTGATTTAATATTTCTCTAGCCTTTTCAGCTTTTCTCTTATAATAACTAACTTTAACTTCTCTAGCTTTTTCAATTAAAGTAGAAACAACTCCATCTGATTCTTTAGAAGAATTAATTTTCTCTTGAATTGCTTCAGCTTTAGCTTCAGCAGTTGCTACTTTAGCACTTTGTTTTACAATTCCTCTAGTCTTTATTTTCTCTATATTATTCTTAGCTATTATCATAGTTCTTTGTCTATTACCAAGTCTAATACTCTTCTTATGTAATCTATTTAATTCATTTTCTTTTATCTTAATCTTAGTATCTAGAACCATTTTTTCAGCAAAGTCAGCAGTATTATTCTTTTGAGCAGTCAACTTATCAATTTCTTTCTCAACAGCATCATACTGTTCACTTAACTCATCCATTTTTTCACTATTATGTTGAGATAAAGCATTATCCATACCTAACTCTTCTAAATTTTGAGCTTTACTAACTTCTTTTAATTTAATTGTTAATCTTTCAAGTTCAGCAGTAATTTCAGCTTTTCTATTCTCAATATTATTAATAAAAGATTTATGTCTAGTAAGATCATTATTAATATGTTCTAATTCATTTTGTAAATCAGTAATATATCTTTTTAAAGAATCTGTATATATAAACTTAGTACTCTCAAATCCATCATTCATTAAGCCTCACCTAAACTTTCAAGATTCTCTGATATAGCTTTATTTACAGCATCCCATTCAGTTTGATCACTAATCTCAACTAAATTAAAATCTTCACCAGCATCAACTATCTTAGAAATATATACTCTTTCATTATCCGCATCTACAGCCTCACCAAAAGAATACATAATATAATTATTTTCACCATATCCTTCTACTTGAAATATATCATAAACTTCAGCTCTATATTTTTTACCCTCATCATCAGTAACTACAATATGATTATCAAAAGTACCTTGATTATTATCCATATTAATCACCACCTACTATTCTATATAAATTATACACTTGAGAATAACTTAAGTCAATTAATTATCATTCAATTTCCTAGTCTTAACAAATAATAAAATACTACTAATTATTCCCAATATTATTAATACTATTCCAGGAATCATTCCCCTATAATTTATTACTTTCTTCCTACTCAAATTATCTAAATTTATATCTAAATCAGCTTTCTCACTATTATATTTATCTATACTATTACTAATAGAATAATACTTTTTACTTTTACCATTTTTCTTTAATTCAATCTTCTGTTCTTTCTTTAATTTATTTAATTTATTATTTATATCATTACTACGTACTTTTATACTATTAACTTCTTTTAAATCTTTCTTTGTATAAACTAATTTATTATTACTATGAATAATAATACCTCCAATAATAATACTAATAACAAGAACACTTATACAAATAATATAACCCTTCTTCATATTATCACCATAATTATTATAACATAATAAAATGAAAGTATTAATTACTTTCATTTATTACTTTATTAAAATAATCATTTAATTCATCATTAACATAACTAATCATTTGATTAACTTCTTCTAAATATTTATTATAACTATTATATATAGGATAACTATTAAGTGTATTAATCTTATCATCTAATTCTTTCTTTATAGATTCATTATTATTCTTAATATACTTTTTCTGTAAAGATTTAACTTCTTCTATTAAATTATTTAACTCAGTATTATGAGACATCTGTTCTCTTAATTTGATAGTGTTTTTATAACTATCAGTATTAGTAATATAATCTATTATTTTATTTAACTCTTCCATCTATACTCCAAGTATGAACTTCATCTATTAATACATCAACTATATCACCAAAATTAAGTTCTTTATCACTATGAAAATTAACAAGTTTATTAGTATCACTATATCCATAATAAATATTTTTCTTATCACTAATACCCTCTACTAATACAGGTAATACTTCTCCTAATAATTTATTATTATTCTCTAAGAAATATTTATTCACAACTTCATTAAGTCTTTGTAATCTATCTTCTCTAACCTCCATAGGAATAGAATCTTTAAGTCTACAAGCAGGAGTACCTTCTCTTTCACTATAGATAAAAGTAAAAGCATTATCATATTTACAATAATTAACTAAATCAAGTGTCTCTTCAAAATCTTCCTCAGTCTCACCAGGAAAACCTACGATAATATCAGTTGATACAGTAACTCTAGATATCTTATTTTTAATCTTATCAAACAATTCCAAATAAGACTCTTTAGTATATCTTCTACCCATTAATTTTAATATCTTATTAGATCCACTTTGTACAGGTAAATGAATACTAGGCATAATATTATCATACTTCGCAATAACATCAATCATCTTATCAGTAAAATCCCAAGGATGAGAAGTCATAAATCTAATTCTAGGAATACCTGTTTTAGCTATATCTTCAAGTAATTCACCCATATGATAATCATCATATAAATCTTTTCCATAAGCATTAACATTTTGTCCTAAAATAGTAATCTCTTTATAACCATCTTTTACTAAAGATTTAACTTCTTTTAAGATATCTTCTTTCTTTCTACTTCTCTCTTTTCCTCTAGTATAAGGAACTATACAATAAGTACAAAACTTATCACAACCATAGATAATATTAACATATGCTTTATATTTATTACTTCTAATAACAGGTAAATCTTCAACTAAATCTTGTTCACGAGAATATACTTCTATTTGTCTATCATCACTAGAAAAAGCTCTATCAACCAATTCAGGTAACTTATCTAAATTATGAGTACCAAATACTAAATTAACAAATTTGTAATTTTTTAATAACTCTTCACAAACACCAGTCTCTTGAGCCATACATCCACAAAGACCTATTACTATATTAGGTTTACTTTGTTTTAAATGTTTAAATCTACCTAACATACCAAATGCTTTATTATGAGCATTCTCTCTAATACTACAAGTATTAAGAAGTAAAAAATCAGCATCCTTATAATCATCTACTCTTTCAAAGCCTAATTGTTCTAACATTGCAACAAGTGTCTCAGAATCTCTTTCATTCATTTGACAACCATAAGTCTTCAAGAAAAACTTTTTACCTTTATATTTACCAATACAATTAGAATCTATATCATATTTAACAGTTTTATATTTTCTTTTATCACGAGTTGCCTCTTCTCTTCTATCAGGTAATAACATAATTCACCCCCTAAATGTTTCTAAATAATACTTACTTCTATAAGCAAGTTCTCTATCAAATTTCTTATATCCATATTTTTCCATTAATGTTTTTTCATTAGAATATAAATTAGTACCTAAACCTAATCTATTACCCTCAATTTCTACTCCTAAAGCACCTAAAGTAGTAGGAAACATATCAAGTGTAGAAAACTCTCTATTATGATTTCTAGAAGTACTAGGACCATTAATAATTAGATTATATACTCTTCTTTTATCTTTACTCTTAAAATAATGATTTTGCATAGTATAATGATCTCCACTAATAACAATGACAGTATCTTTATAAAAATCTTGTTTTTGTACCCATCTTAAGAAATCATTAATCTCTTTAGAATTACAATATACTGAGTTAGAATAAGCATCCTTATACTTTTTCTTACAACTCTTATCAGTATATCCATCTTGTACATGAGTATTTGAAGTTAATAAAGTAAAATTAAATGGTTTATCTTTAGAACTTAACTCAGTTAATTCATTCTTAGCTAAATCTAAAAGTGTCTTATCTTCAACACCCCACCATTCTTTATAATCTTTATCAATCTTTCCTTCATCTATTAAATTATAATAATCTTGTACTTTAAAATTACCATGTCCTTTAATAAAGTTTAATCTATTACCAAACTTCGCATCACTACCAAGCATCCATTCTTGATTATAACCCTCATTCTCTAAAATATCTCCAATACCAACTGCTTTATCTTCCATAGTCCTATAACTAGCACGAAGCTTTAAAGGTATTCCACAAGACATTGATATTATCGCAGCACTAGTCCAATAAGTACCATAAACACCTCTAGCTCCACCAAACTTATCAGTATCAGAAAAATTAACATTCTCTTTACTTATTTCAGTTAAAGGTTCTAATAAATTACTATCTCTAGAACCACCCAAATCTTTAGAGAAAAAACTACTCTCATAAGATTCTAAGTATAAATAAATTAAATTCTTTTTCTTATCAGGAAACTTAATCTCAACACTATTCGGATCAACATAATTCTTCTCTATAAATTTAGAATTAGTTAATTGAACCTCTACATATTGATAAAAATCAAATTTACCCAAACAATATATAGGTATAAATAAACCAATAATAATCAAAATAAAAGTATAAATCTTTCTATAAGTAAATTTATTCTTATTAGTTAAATATCTATAAATATATTTAATAATTATAAAAGAAATAACACTAATTACTAAAGCAGGAATTAATGCATTAACATAAAATACCCTTAATATATTTTCTTCTGTACTTAATATAGGAGTTCTAAGTTGAAATAATATCTCATCAAAATTAACATTACCAAATTGAGCTAATCCCCATCTAGTTAATGCTATACTAAATGATAATAAGAGTACAACTATATATAATAAAATATTCTTAATAATTTTCATATTTTCGCCTCACAAAATAAGAATGTACAAAAGTACATTCTTATTATATCATATGTTTTTATTAATAAAAATCCCATAATAAAAAGAGGAATATTTCCTCTTATGCACTAACCTCTTCTATAGTACTATTAATAATAGTCTCTATAATCTCAAAACTATTATTCTCTATATCATTTCTAATAGCCTCTTTATTATCCATAATTCTATTTACTAATAATTGCATATTAGGTTGAAGACTCTTCTTAGATAAAGATTTTAACATAATATTAAAATTATTAACTTTAGAATAACTACCATAACTATTATTAGCTATACTTAATTTAAATAAATTCTTAAAATCATATAAATCAATACTAGTAAATCTCTTATCCTCTAGAATCTTTAATGATGTTATTAAATATTTATTATTAGTAGCTTTATCTAATATAGTTTCACCCTTATTATTTCTTATATTAGGTAAGAAATTCTTTTTCTTCATCAATGCATCTACTATCTTAATTGAACCTACCCCGCTATAACACGCCAGTAAATGTCCGAAAGTATCACCCTCGTTATTTTGATGATTAACATTCCAATTTCTTTTCTTAATATAAGTAAGTACTAAATTATATTGATTTGCTTTTAATAATCTAGAAACAACATCATTACCATTACAATCAATAGTATTAATATTTACTATCTTTTTATCTAATAAATAATTTACAACCTCAAATTCCCCTCTACTTATTAAAGGGAAAATCCCGGAAGGATCATTTTCCATATCTTTTATAATATTACTATTAATTTTTGTCATATAACCTCCTAAGGCGTGTACTTCTATGTTACATAAAATATAATACTTTGTCAAATAAAAAAGAGATCTAACGATCTCTTAAATATTAATTTTTAACTTTTTTCTTTTGAACTAAAACATATGAATAAGTTAATACTCCTGTTAAGAATAATAGTGCTACTACTAAGAATATACTAGCTCCAGTTTTAGGATTACTAATAACTTCTTTTACATTAGGTAAAGCAGTAACTCTAAACTCTATAGAATAATTATTATTTTTATAAGTTGCTGTAACTGTAGTAGTACCTATTCTTAATGGAATAACTTTTCCATTTTCAATCTTTAATATCTTAGGATCAGCAACTCTCCATTGAATATCTCCAGGATTTACATCTTTTAATTCATCAAAATAATTTTGAAGAGAAACTTTAGAACTCAATTTAATAGTATCTTTCTTCTCCATATCAATAACTACTTTAGAATTATATCCTTCAACTATATTAGCAAATGAATTAAAATCAGTTCCTCTATTTATAGCAGCTTTCCAATCATTATTAGCAGTAAAGTAAATAGTTGGATTAGTTGCAAAAGAACTAGAATCAGCACCATACTTAGCACAATTGACTTCACTTGAATCAATCTTAACATTATAATTAGTAAAAGCAATTCTTCTAGCTTTAGCACTTCTAACATCAAAAGATTTAGCAACATCCATTCCATAATCATATATACCAATAGAACAATTACAATTAGCTAATTTAGAATTAGTAATAGTTATTGAATTAAGTGGAAATGTTTGAGAATAACCAGAAACAACAACTGCAAAATTATCACCATTAAAAGTATATTTATTAATAGTATTAATAGTACCTTTAACTAATTCTAATCCAGCATATTGACTGTTAATAGTAACATTATCAATCATAGAATTAGCACCCATATATACACCAGCACACATACCTTTTTGTTCTGAATTACATTGATAAGTATAATCAGGATAAAGATTTAAATTTTTAAGAGTAACTACATAATTATCAGGATTATACATTCCACCAAAAGTAATCATACCACTCTTTAATCTAGTACTTTCACTAGCACCACTAATATTAATATTATTATTCATAGAAGAATAAATATTTAAATTAGTACCACTTAAATCATGATCACCAATTATATATTCATGAGCATCTCTAACATCAATATTAACAAAATCTCCAGGTACTTCTTCTATATCAGCTAAAACAGCATCTAAACTATCAAAATCACACCCATCTTGACATACAGTTTCAGCCTTAACTAAACTTGGTACCATAAATAAAACAAATATAAATATAAAAACAATTTTACTAACTCTTTTCATACACTACCTACCTTTTATCATACTAATATAAGTATAGCATATTTATAAACAATCAAAAAGAGATTTTTAAAAATCTCTTTAATTATTTAATTTCTTAATTTGTTTAGAAACAATACTATAAGTAATTACACCAATTGTAAATATAATAGAAAATATTAAGAATAAACTAGCCCCAGTTTTAGGATTATTAATATTTATACTAGGTAAACCAGTTACTCTAAATTCTATTGAATAATTATTATTTTTATAAGTTGCTGTAACTGTAGTAGTACCTATTTTTAATGGAATAACTTTTCCATTTTCAATTTTTAATATTTTAGGATTAGCTACTCTCCATTGAATATCTCCAGGATCTACATCTTTTAATTCATCAAAATAATTTTGAAGAGAAACTTTAGAACTCAATTTAATAGTATCTTTCTTTTCCATATCAATAATTATTCTAGAATTATACCCTTCAACTATATTAGCAAACGAATTAAAATCAGTTCCTCTACTAATAGCAGCTTTCCAATCATTATTAGAAGTAAAGTAAATAGTTGGATTAGTTGCTATAGAACTATAATCTGCTCCATACTTAGCACAATTAACCTCACTAGAATCAACTTTAACATTATAATTAGTAAACGCAATCTTCTTCAAAGTAATATTATTTATATCATCAATATTTGCTTTTCTAACATGACTATTAAAATCCAAATCATAAACTGCTAATGAACAGTTACAATTAGCTAATTTAGAATTAGTTATAGTAACAGAATTAAGTGGTATTGGTGAATTATATATATTACCAACAATAACACCATAATTATTACCATTAAAAGTATATTTATTGATAGTATGACTCTTACCAGCAATTACTGCTAATCCAGAATATCTTCCATTAACTGTAATATTGTCAATCATAGAATTAGCACCAATCGAAATACTAGGACACATACCCATCATATCAGAATCACAATAATTAGTATTAGTATAAATATTTAAATTCTTTAATTTAACTGTAAAATTACCAACAGGATTATCATAACCATAAAATTGTAAACCATATACAGATAATCTAGTATTATCACTAGCTCCACTAATATTTATATTAGAATTATTAGATGAAGTAAAATACACATAAGTATTTGATAAATTATGATCACCCATAGTATATTCATAAGAATCCTTTACATTGATATGCAAATTCAAATAATTATCATCCTCAAATTCTCTAAGTAAAGTATCTAAATTACTAAAATCACACCCATTTTGACAAAGAGTAACATGAGAAGTATCACTTAAATTAATATCAGGTAAAATATCATCATCTTGATCTACAGCAAAAACCAAACCCGGTACTATTAATCCAAATATAAATACAAACAAAAATTTATATATTCTTTTCATATTAAACCTACCTTATATCATTCTAATAATATTATAACATGTATTTAATTTTAAACAAATAAAAAAAGCATCAATAGATGCTTTTATATTAATTTAATTTTTCTCCACATGCAGTACAGAAGTTACCAGTATTTTCAGCTCCACACTTAGGACAGAACTTCTTTCCTTCAGCAGGTGCTGCTTCTTGTGCAGCTTCTTCAGTAGCAGGTGCTTCTGGAGTTGCAACAGCTCCTGCAGCAGCAACTGGTGCTTGTTGTGCAAATGGATCAACAGGAATTGTAGTTCCTGGAGTTTGTGGATTAGCAGTTCCTGCCATCATTCCACCACTTGCCATATTAACTACTCCAACTCCCATCATACCATTAACTGCTCCTGCTTCATTATTAGCAGCATCTTGAACAGCTTGTGCATAAGCTCCAGTAAGAGTACCTTTTTGCATGAATGAGTTTGCAGATAATTCATAATTATCAATTTTAGTTTGACTATCATCATCTAATGTTACTGATTCAACAGCAAATCCAACAATAGTTAAACCTCTATCTCTAATAGGTTGATCAAATACACCTTCATCCATTACTTTTTTAATTTCATCAGTCTTACTAGGTAATTCTAATACAGGTACTTTATGAACACTATTTCCAAGTTCATTCATTACTTTTTGGAATGAAGCAATAACTTCACTTCTCATTTGTTCAACTAAAGTATCTTTCTTAAACTCATCAGCAGTACCAGCAATTTGACTCATAAATACACTTGGATCACTAACTTTAAAAGTATACTTACCAAAACATTTAACATCTACACGCATAGGTGTAAGTGAATTAGTCATTTGATTTGGAATTGGATGTGACCAATCTTGGAATGGAACTGGTGCAGGTGTTCCAAACTTATTATCAATAATTTCTTTAGTATTAATATAGAATACTGCTTGTTCTTTACTTACTCCACCATTATAAGTAAAACGATTCCACATTTCTTTAAATACTTCTCCAAATTGTCCAGCAAAGAAAGTTGGAGATGAACTTTCATCAAAAGTATAAATTCCTTCTTCAGCAGTAGCATCTAAAATTTTACCACTTTCAAAGATAACAGCAACTTGTCCAGGAGCAACTTGAATAGCACTATCCTTAGAAATAATTCCATTAGGAGTAGATACTTTCTTCATTAAAATATCATTACCTAAATCTTCACATCTAATATAGTCTTTCCATTGATCATGTAAAGTGCTTCCAGCAGCTTCAACAGCAGCTTTAATTAATCCCATAATTTCCACCTCTTTCATAAGATATAAAGTCAATATATCCTTCATTTACATTATACATTAAAAATTAATAACTATCTAGTACTTTTCTATTCTTAACAATCATTTTACTAACAATTATAGGTATAAGTAATACAAAAGCAATTATAAATATAATATTTATTCCAGTCTTAGGATTATTAACAGGAGAAACTATCTTATTAATAATTTTAGCTCCAAACACTATATTATCTCCAGTTGGTTTAATTGAAATATACCCTTCATTACCAATCTTTTTAAAACTTACTCCATTAACATCTTTAATACTTAACATATCAACAAATTCAAATAACTTATCTTTACCAACAATAGCTTTATATTCTCCATAAGGAATATCTTTAAATTCAAGTACACCTTTAGTACTCAATTTACCATCATATATTTTATGAGTATCAGTATTTTCTAATTTAAATTCAAATATATATTCATCTTCTAATGTCTTATTATACTTCTTTAATATTTCATTTAAACCAAACTCATCATATTTCATCTTACCAGTCTTAGGATCAACATATCCATTAACTACAGTAAAATATAAAGTAACTTTAGGTATCTCAGTAAGTTCATTAGTAACTTCTAAATTACTTTGATCATAAGTAACTTTAGAATACTTATCTATATTATCTTCTTCTATAGTATAAATATACTTCTTACCACTTTCATCATACATAGGTACATCTTTAACTATAGATTCCCAAGTATTATCATTACCACTAAGTTTTAATGATTTATACTCTTCATTATTTCTAAATAATTTAATATTAACTTCATTAGGTCTACTAGAATATTCATTATTATGATCAATCCACTTTTTCTTAATAGTTAAATCAGTATTTTTATTTAACTTATTAATAACAGTTAAATCATCCTCATAAGTAATATCAGAATAATAATCACTAATATCATCATTAATTTCTTTAATAGAATATTTATACTCTTTTTGATTATCATCATACTTAGGCACTTCAACTATACTAGTCCATATATCACTATCTCCAGTTAAAGTTACTTCTTTATAGTTTTCATCATTTCTTAATAAAGTTACAACTAACTCACTAGGTCTAGTATTATCATTATTATTATCATCTATCCATTTCTTAGTAATAACAATATTCATATTAGTTTTCAAAGTATTAGTAATTTCATAAGTATTTTGATTATAAGTAACTAGATCATACCCATCTACTTTATTCTCTTCTATACTATAACTATATCTATTACCATTATCATCATACTTAGATACTTCTTCACTATATTCCCAATTATTATCTTTAGTTAACTGTATAGTTTTATATCTAGTACCATTTCTTAATATCTCTACATTTACATCATCAGGTCTAGTATCATAACTATTATTATTATCTATCCATCTCTTAGTTATATGAATAGAATCAGTACCAACCAAAGTATTAGTACAACTAAATTCTTCACAATTGCTACTATAATTATTAACATTAACTTCTTCTATAGAATAACTATATTCATTATTAGAAGAATCATATACAGGAACACTAATAATCTTATTCCATTCATTAGTAGAATAATCTCCTGTAATAACTACATCTTTATAATTATTACCATTTTGTTTAACTTTATAAGTAATATTACTAGGTCTAGTTAATTCACTATTACTATTATCTTTCCATATCTTTTTCAATTTAATTTCTTTCATTAACCTATTAGTAATAGTAGTATCTTCTATCTCAGGAGTATACTTATATCCATTATCTAATAATATTTCATCTTCTCTAACAGTATACACAATAGTATTACCATTATTGTCATATTTAGGAACCCTAATAGTAGTATACCAATGATTAGAATCACTATCATCAGCATTAGTACTACCTAAAGGAACATCAATAGCTTGAGTAACATCTCCATCAGGTACTACTTGTAAATTAACAGAATCTGGCCTTAACTTCTTTTCATTATTATTATCTTTCCAGAACTTATCAACTCTAAAATCAATATCAACAGGTTCAACTGAATTAGGTAAAGCAACTTTAACTATATTTGAGTTGATTCCAGTAATAAAATCTACTTTATCTCCAGTTATAGGATCAATTGCATTCCATTCAGTCCAACATCCATTATACGCAAGTGTTTTAATATTTTCATCAGTTGGAGATTTCATCTTAATTAATACATAAGTCAAACTATTCGCAGGTAAAATAGCTGGATTACCATTATCATCTAAGTATTCAAAAGCTAAAGACTTAACCTTAGTTTTATCCACAGAATCTGTGTATACTTTCCAACTATCATCATCTTTTAAACTACCTGGAGTTTCATTTTCAGAATAATAAGTTTTAACAGTATACCCCTTACTTTCAGCATAACTAGTATCAATACCTAAAAACTCTCCTTGCCAACTACCTCTTCCACCAGAAGCTAAAACATTAGCCATATTAGGATCTTTAGCATACTTCTCTAAAGAATCATAAATAACTAAATTAGTAACATCATTAGAACCAGTTCTAGCTCTAAGTTTATAGTAATATTCACTATCATTAGAAGTATCTACTTTACCAGTATCATAATTACTCTTATCAGTTTGTACACTAACTTGAACATCTTGATGACTAGATATAATTGAATCAAGAATAGTTGTATTTCTGTAAAAACCAAAGTACTCTTCTTCATTTCCATTATCATTTATATCTACTGCATCTAAATCTACATCCTCATCATTGTTAATATATCCTTTATCTTTTTTATAATAAACACCTGAGTTTATAGAGCAATTAAACACATCATTGTAAGAAATAGTATCAGCATCTAAATAACTTGCTCTTACTATATTGTCTATTGTATTACCATACTCTTCAACATTTTCATATGTTTCCCTCCAGTTATAATAAAAGCTTATACTTGCAGACCCTTTATAAGCCGAGTTTGGTAATAATATTATAGGTTCTTTATAATGAATAATTATTTTTAATAATGTTCTTCCAGTGTTTTTATAATTATTAATAACATTTACTTCTAAACTATCCTCAATATATTTTTGAACTAAATTATAATCTAAATAAGTACCATCTTTTTTCAAAAAATCAAAACCAACAAAATAAGAAAAAGAAATGCTATCTTTTATACTTTTAGCATCAGAACTAACATTTATTCCTTTAGGTAATAATTCATAAATTGAATATCCTTTTAACCTAATAGAATCATCCAATGTATTAAGATAATTATTTATTTCGTTTTCATTATATCTTTGACTATAACTATATAACGGATTAAATTCAATCATATTTTTTCCAATAAAAGCCTTAATATTATTATCATTTACAAGCTGTGTAGTTTTCTCTTTAATATGAAATCTATATCCGGGATTACGAACAAAGTATTTTTTATATATCGACTTTGTACCAAATCTTAATTGTTTATGATCAAATTTATTAATGTCATAGTTTTCAATTTCATTTATTTGAGAAAAAGAAGGATAACCAATACTATTTGATGAAGAAAAAAATTCATTGTTTTTATATCCTTCAATATAAGCAAAGTTATAAATATAACCATTTTCAGAAATATCAGTAGCTTTATTAATAACAACATTATATAAAATCTCATTACGATTAAATAAACTTTTAAAGGAAATATCTAAATTCTCAATATAAAAATAAAATGAACTAATTTTATCATTTTCATCAAAAAACCACTCTTTAATTTGATTTTCATCAGAATAATTATAAAAAGAATCAAGCAATTGATATTCTTCATTACCTTTTTTTACATATAATTTGATTTTATATTTATTAGAACTAACTTTCTTATTATAAACATCATAAAGAACAGGAAAAGATATATAATTATAATAATATTCATCTACATCTAATTTTTTATAACCATTAGAATCACTTACGTACACAAAATCATCACATAATTTTAAATCATATTTTTCTCCTAAATATGTTGAAATTGGTTTCATAGAATATGAAATAATACCTTTATCTCCTAAATCTACATCCTGCCCTATTAAAGCATCATAATATGTTGAATCATAACTTGCATCAAATATTCTAGAACTCAAACTCCATGAACCACTGGTATTGTTATGATTTTCAATATCATATAATAAATTATTATATTTATACTCATAGTTATTTAAATTTAATTCTATCTCATCTTCATCTACATATTCAAAATCTTCTTCAGTAGGATATTTTACATATAATTTTGCACTATTAGTAATACTAGTATTATTTTGTTCTATAAATTGACTTTTTGGGTATCCAACAATAATAATTGATTCAAATCTATATGTATCAGCATTTCTTCTATTAGAATTATAAAGCAAATATTTTCCATTGTTGCCTTCTATTTTATTATAATTTGAATCTAATACTATGACATTATCATCAAAATAATCCTCGATATATATTTCATCACCATGAACATTAGGATACTTATCATTTATATAATAATCACCATCTTTAATTATAAATTTATATACTACCCAAGTATATGAACTATAATTAGGTAAATAATCAATATAATCAATTTTATTAGCTTGTTTAGTAAGCGTATAATCAACTTTTTTCCAATTAAACGTTTTAACTACATTCAAATTAAAAAATATATCATTAGAGCTAATAACATTATTTTGAGAAGATAATTTACAATTAACAACATCAGAAAACTGATATTTCTTTTCTGTTACATATTTTTCAGGATTACCTGCTTTTGTAGAAAAATGATATTTCAATTGTATAGTTCCTTCAAAATTCGTATTTTTAAATATCTCATTTTCATTAGTCAAAATAATTTTACTTGGTGAGTTACCATAGTCTCCATTTTCAACTGTTTTCACAGTCCACTCATAACCTGAATGATAATTATCATTAGCAGAAATAATATAAAAACTATTTAAATAGTTATTCAAGTTCTTTTGATTAGGAAATAAAGAATTAATAGTAATCTCTAGAGAACCAGCATCATAATTTGTTGTAGTATTAGTATTTTTGTAGTTAATTTGAACAATTATATCTCTCGATTCAACATATTCAGGATCAACTGTCTTTAATTCCCAATTTATCTCAGTTAAAGGTGTCTTTCCATCATTAACTGTTGAATCATAGAATACTGTGGATATTTCCCAATTATCTAGTTCTACTACATTATCTGCTTTAAATAGTTTAGTAATTGATGAGACTATAGTATTTGTATTTACTAAAGGAAATAAACAAAAAAGCACTATAAAAGATAGTACTATTAGTTTAGATAAAGCAATAAATTTCTTTCTATTTTTTTTCATATATCTCACCTATTATAATAATTATATCATATAATAAAATTAAAAAAAGATTATCCTATTTAATAGGCATAATCTTTTCTTTTCCACCCATATATGGTTGTAATACTTTTGGTATATTGATTGATCCATCTTCATTATAATTGTTCTCTAATACAGCAATCAATCCTCTAGGAGTAGCAACTACTGTATTATTTAATGTATGTAAGTAATATGTACCATTTTCTCCTTTTTTACGAATACCTAATCTTCTTGCTTGAGCATCTCCTAATGTAGAACAACTTCCTACTTCAAAATATTTTTGTTGACGAGGAGACCAAGCTTCTACATCACATGATTTAACTTTTAAATCAGCTAAATCACCAGAGCAACATTCTAATTGTCTAACTGGAACATCCATATTTCTAAATAAATCTACAGTTAATTTCCACATCTTTTCATACCATTCCATACTATCTTCAGGTTCACATATAACAATCATTTCTTGCTTTTCAAATTGATGAACTCTATAAAGTCCTCTCTCTTCTAAACCATGAGAACCTCCTTCTTTTCTAAAGCATGGAGAATAACTTGTCATATGAATTGGAAGTTCTTCATCTTTAATTATTTGTCCTTTAAACTTACCAATCATTGAATGTTCAGAAGTACCAATTAAATATAAATCTTCATTTTCAATCTTATACATCATAGCTTCCATCTCAGGGAAAGACATAACTCCAGTAACTACATCAGAATGAATCATAAATGGAGGAATTGCATAAGTAAATCCTGCATCTATCATAAAATCTCTAGCATAAGCAATCATAGCTTCATGTAGTCTCGCAATATCTCCCAATAAGAAATAGAATCCTTCTCCTGAAGTTCTACCAGCAGCTTCTTTATCCATTCCACCAACATTTAAAATAATATCCGCATGATGTGGAATCTCATATTTAGGTACTACTGGATCTCCAAATCTTTCAACTTCTACATTTTCACTATCATCTTTACCTATAGGAACAGACTCATCCATTATTTGAGGAATCTTCATCATTATATCTTTAATCTTATTTTGCATTTCAGGTAATTCTTCATCTATTTTAGCTATCTTTTCATTCATTTTAGCTATTTCTTCTTTAACTTTATCAGCTTCATCTTTTTTACCATCTCTCATTAAAGTACCAATCTCTTTACTTAATTTATTCTTATCAGCTTTTAAAGTATCTCCCTCTACCTGCATCTTTCTAGCTTCTTCATCTAATTTCTTTACTTCATCTACTAAAGGTAATTTCTCATCTTGAAATTTCTTCTTAATATTTTCCTTTACTAAATCTTCATTATCTCTTATTAACTTAATATCAATCATAATTTCCCTCCTAACAAAAAAAAGAACAGTACAAGGAGCTATAAAGCGGTACCATCCTTTTATTAACTTAATTCAGATAACGGTCATCCCGGATATTATTATATCTCTATAGGGTAGATAAATAAGTATTTATTATCGTTTACACCAACCACGACTCTCTATAAATAAATAATCTTATTATTAGTCCTAATCATCGATCAATTAAATTATACAACAATTAATTAGAAAAAACAAATTGTTTATTACATAGCATCTCTTCATGTCTATCTAAAGATAAATAACTAAATAATTTAACATCACTAGCTTTTAAATCATTATATTTAACTCTATCAAATCCAAATAATCCATCAGTAAATGAAACATAAACTTCTGAAATATTATCACCTTTCATATCAAATTCTATATATCCTTGCATAGAATTCTTTAAAAATGGAGATTTTACTTTACTACCAAATATCTCATCAGATTTATTAACATTAAAATAATAAATTCCCTTAGACGCAGTACTACACTTAACATCAGTTCTATTATAAAAATTAATAACTTGAGTAGTCATCTCTTTTACAGTTTTAACATATTCTTCTTTATTAGTTTCATCATAATGTAATAATCTAGGTACAACAAATATAATAAATAATATAAATATTACAAATATTACAATAGTTCTAATTATCTTAAAGATTTCACCAGTATTATTATCTTTATTATTACTTTTATTATTTACTCTATTGTTATCTAAATATTTTTGATTATAATCTACTCCTCCAACATCATTACTATTATCAGGATTATTATAATTATTTATAATATTTTCTTCTTCAGATGGTTTCTTTTTAAATAAAGGAAACTTACGTTTAGGCTTATTTTCTAATTCATCATCTCTTATACCATTATTATCATAATCTTTATTAATGAACATCTAATCACCTACCTACAAGAAGTACTAATACTAGGAATATTAACTTTATAATAAGGTAACACATCTAATTTCTTTAACTCATCAACATTCTTCTCTCTAATACCAAATGTTCCATCACTTAAAGAAATCTTATATATATATTTACCATTTTCTTTTGTAACTAAAACATATCCAGTAAAACTATTTCCTAAATATGGAGATACTATATCTAAATTATAATCATTCTTTAAAGAATTAGAATTAAATTCAAATAAATACTCATCTCCTTTAGTACATTTACTAAAATTATTATTACCATATTTATTCTTTATCGCATTAACTATTTCTTTAGATTGATCTATATACTTTTGTTGACTAGTAGTAATTAATTTATATCCATATACCACAACTACTATAAATAATATTAAAACTACAGCTCTAGTAATTCTATTTCTCATAGTAGCTTTTCTTTCACTATCAGTCATTTCAGCATTTTGAACTTCTTCTCTATACTCATCCATAGATCTATAAAATTTCTTTTTTTCTTTCTTAGTTTCTTCTTTTAAATTAGTAGTAAAAAATTTACTTTCATGTTCTTTTTTCTTTTTATTTTCTCTTTTAATAATCTTTTGAGCTTTTTTATCATATTTAACTAAGAAATCATTATTATTATTATCATAATTAATATATCCACAATGAAAACAAAATCTATCTTTATAATGCATTTCATTACCACACTTAGGACATATTATAACCCCATTATTTTCATCCATATTATTCCTCCATATACTTCATAAGAACACTTGTTACTACTTCATAACCTTCATCATTTAAATGTAATCCATCTTCTGTATATTTCTTATCTAAATAACCTTTATCATCTACTAATTTAGAATACATATCTATATATACTAAACTATTATTCTTACAATAGATCTTTAAAGATTCATTTAATCTATTAATAGAATCTAGTTTATTAACTTTCTTATCAATTTTTCTTAAATCATAATTAACTGGATATATAGAAATAACTCTTATAGTCGCAGCAGGTCTATTCTTCTTAATTTGAGTAATAATAGAAATATAATTATCAAAAATCTTTTGTAAACTATAACCTTTACTAATATCATTAGTACCTATTAATATAAATACATCAGAAGGATTATACTTATATACTCTATTATACATATTATCTAAAATATTATTAGTCTTATTACCATTAATACCTGAATTAACTATAATATTTTTCTTATCAGGATAAAACTTATCTAAATTATATCTATAAGTAAGAGAATCTCCTAAAAACAAATAATTCTTATCAACACTTACATGTTTAATCTTAATATCTTCATTAAAATTATTATAATTTATAAAGTAAAATAATAAACCTCCTACTAGTAATGAAGCTATTATTAAAAATATCATATTAATATATTTAGAATTAAGAATCTTTACAAATATTTTTCCCCTCTTACTATTAATATTATCTTTAATAATTATAGGAGTATTATAAAAATCTTTATTAGTACTTATATTTCTATCAACTCTAGTTTGTTTTTTGTTATTTTTAAATTTTGCCATATACATCAGTTCCTCTAAAACATTATACCAAGATATTAAAAAAAAAAGAAGTTTTTAATCATACTTCTTTTTAAAATAACAATATAATTTATAAAATAAAGTAAAGACAAACCAAATAAGTAATATTAAATTACTAATCTGAACTAAAGATAAAATAGTACTATTAGTATATAATTGTTTCATACTATTAAGTTCTATCTCATTAGAAGCACTCAATGTAACAAATAATAAAAATAATAAGTATATTGAACTAAAACATATATAATTAAATATCTTTTTAAATCCACTAATCTTTTTATTAAATATAGTATAAATAATCATAATAGATACAAACAACATAATAAAGAAATAAACAATAGTAGATGGAAAATATATATATTGCATTATACCCTTTACAGTAGATTTAAAACATAATTTAACATAGTCATTATAACTAACTAATACACCTAATAATAATCCTATATATACACCAATAAACCCTAAATTAATAAATATATTTTTCTTTTTTAAATTAATAATTAATAAAGTGAATAATAAAAGACAAAATATTAATAATTCAATAGTTACAGCAGATGAAAATATATATTTAAAAATATAACCAAATTTATCAAATATTGTCTCTCTCATAAATTCACCCCAATTTAATCTGCTTCACATATATAAACAGTTTGTTTTGTATCACTACCCTTAGTACAAGTAATAAGAGTAAGAGTAGTCTTTTTATAATTTCTATATATACTTACATAACCATTCTTAGGAACAGTATATATTTTTTTAATAGTATATTTATAAGTATTACCTTTATAATCTATATAAGCAACATCACCTACTTTTAACTTATATAACTTTTCAAAATAAGATATCCAAGCATCTCCAGAATGAGCAATTAATACTAAATTACCACCCTGAGTAGTAGGCATATTAGATCCTTTTAATAAAGTAACATTATATTGAATATCATTATATCTAGAATCTGTATTATAAAATCCTCTCTTCAAATATATCTTAGGTATACGTAATACTCCCAAATACTTACTATAATCTATAGGAGCATAAGTAACCTTCTTAGTTTTTTTCTTTTTCTTATCCATAGATACTACTTCATTACTAATAGGAGCACTAACCTCTTCTACTTTAGTAGTATCAGAAAAACTAATTAACATATCAGAATATATTTCATCTTTTAAAGATAATAAACTATTCCATGATATAGCAATAAATCCTATAAAGATAAGTAAAGAGCCAAATAACAATATCTGGCTCTTTTTAATATTCTTTATTTTATTATTGATATTGTTTTTGATTTTTGATATTAACATATAATATACCTAATCCAGATAATAATACAATCATACCAACAATATACATAATTGAAGAAGCATTGCTAGCTGTATCTGGTGTACGAGTTATTGTAAATGGTACTCCAGGATTTTTCATCTTAGCAACCTTATCAACAGTAGTTACTCTTTGAGCTCCAGCAGCTTTATAGAAGTAACCTGTATATACTTCGAATGCTGCTTTTATAGATGCTGTAAAGTTAACAGTTCCAGTTACCTTATCAGCAGGAACATATAAATAGAATTGTTGATATTTAGAATAACTAACTTTAGTTAAATCTTTAATTTCTTCTTCTTTTCCATTAGCATTAATACCATATACTTTAGTACCAGTAGGAACATTATTTAAAACAATAGAATAATTATCATCAATATCAGAAATTAATCCAGATGTTCCAATCTTAACAGTAACCTTATCAGATTTTAGATAATTATTACTAGTTAATACAAATTTATCACTTGATTTAGTAATAGTAGCATTTAAAACATCAGATTTATTATGATTTTGAATAGCTTTTGTTAATATAGCATCTAAACCAGTTTGTTTATAAAATGATGTAGATGAAGTAATATTTCCAAGAGTATTTAAATCAGCATCATTAACTTGTAAAGCATTAATATTAGTTAAAGCATTAATATTAGAATCAATATAGATATTTGGTACAGGAGGTTCATCATCACCATCAAAAACTGATTTTGAATTTGCTGCTCCAGTAGAACCTAAATACATCCAAATAGCAGTTTGTCCTAACCAAGACTTAACAAAAGATTTTGCTTGATCTGCAGTTACTGAACCACTAGGTGTAACAGTACCTACATCTAAGTTTTCAATCTTAGTTAATAAGTAAATAAATCCTTCATCAGTAATTTCTCCATCACGAGATAATTCAGCTGGTGTATATCCCATTGCACTTTCTACACAATAAACAGGATGTGATATACCTTGTGCAGAATATGGTTCAACTGAAAAGTTTTCTATACCCATACTAGCAGCTGGTGCTGTTGGTTTAATTACATGAGTTGGAGCCAAAGTAGTGATCTTAGTAGGTAAAGTATCAACAGTTGGTAATGAGTAAGTAGTTCCACTCATACTAACAAATAAAATTGATACAATAGCTATAAAAGCAACTCCAAAAGATAATCCAACAGAAACACTTAAATGATTATTTTTTTTCTTTTTTTGATTTTCTTCAATATATATTTTCTCCATATTTTCACCTTACCTTTATAAACACATTATAACATATTTATTTAAATAACAACAATTATTTTTAATTAATTTTAAACATTTCCTTAATATTATTAATCTTTACATCACCATTTACATATAAAGTAGCAAGTAATTCACCTTTTCTAACTTTATCACCTAATTGTTTATTTAATTTAATACCTACCCCATAATCAATTTTATCATCCAATTTTTCTTTACCTGCACCTAACTTAACAGATAATTTTCCTATTTCTAATGCATCAATAACTTTAATAGTACCACTCTTATAAGCTCTTATATTTTTAGTCTTTTTAGCAATCTTAATTTTACTAAGATCTCCACCTTGTCTAGTAACTAATTCTACAAATTTATCATAAGCTCTACCACTATCAATAGAATCAATTACTTCCTTTAAAGCCTCACGTTTACTAATACCTTTACCCATACTAATCATTTGAGAAGCAAGTTCAAAACATACATCTACTAAATGAGTATCTTTCTCTTTACCTTGAAGTACATCTATAGCCTCTAATACCTCTAAAGCATTACCAATATTATATCCTAAAGGAGTATTCATATCATTAATAATAACACTAACTTCTCTATTATAAATCTTACCTATCTTTATCATCATTTCTTCTAATTTCTTAGCATCTTCCATGTTATTAATTAAAGCCCCATCACCAACTTTTAAATCAATAACAATTTTATCAGCACCAGAAGCTATCTTTTTACTCATTATAGATGAAGCAATAAGTCCTATAGATGATACAGTACCAGTAACGTCTCTTAAAGAATAAATAGCTTTATCCATAGGAACTAAATTCTTAGTTTGAGAAGTAATAACTACTCCTATATCTTTTACTTGTTTTATTATTTCTTTCTCAGTTAATTTAACATTATATCCAGGAATAGACTCTAATTTATCAATAGTTCCTCCAGTATAACCAAGACCCTTACCACTCATTTTTACAACTTTTACTCCACAAGAAGCAACAATAGGAGCAATAATTAAAGTAGTTTTATCACCAATTCCTCCAGTAGAATGCTTATCTACTAAAACACCTACATCTTTAGAAAAATCTAGAACATCTCCACTATCAACAAAAATCTTAGTTAAACAGAATATCTCTTCATCAGTTAAACCATTAATACACATAGCCATCAATAAACTACTCATTTGATAATCTTTAATATCTCCAGATAAATAACCATTAAAGAAATAATCTAATTCTTTATATTCTAACTCTTCCCCATTTCTCTTCTTATTTAATATATCTAGTACCACTATATCACCTTCTCAAATAAATTAGTCTCTTTAATACCAAACCCCATACTTAAATACATCTTATTAGCAACAACCTTCTTACTATTAGAAGTTAATTTAATCAAAGTACAATCATTATCCTTACTAATAGAAATAGCCTTTTCCATAATAGATTTACCTATATTATTACCCCTATAATTATCATCAACACAAACATAATTAATAAGAGAATACTTACTATTTCTAACAACATCTACACAAATAGTAATATTTAAATAACTAACCACTTTATTATCAATCAAACCAACTAATCCAATAACATTATCATCTATTAATATATTATTTATATGATGATTATTAAAAGATTTATTAATTAAATCAATAACTTCATTCTTATACTTATCTTCATATAAAACAAATTCAACATTCATACTATCACCTATTATTATTTTAACATATTACTTAGTTAATTTTTTTACTTTTTTAAAATAACATTTAGGACACATAGATTTATAAGTAACATTATCAAAACCATCTATCGCTACTTGATCACCTTCAATAGTTAATTCATTATCAACAAATCTAGCATTAATAGTAGCTTTCTTTCCACATTCACAAATAGTTTTCATCTCTTCAATAGAAGAAGCAATCTCAAGTAGACGACTTGCTCCTGGAAAACCTTGTAATTTGAAATCAGTTCTTAATCCATAACAAATAACAGGAATATCCATATCAGTAGCAAAAAATAATAATTCATCAACTTGACTAGGTTCTAAGAATTGAGCTTCATCAACAAGTAAACAATCAATCTTTTTATTATTATTCAAATACTCAGTAGCAATATCAATAATAGAATCATTCTCTCCTACTAAATAATCAACTTCTCTATTAACACCTAATCTAGAAACAATATTTCTATCTCCTTTTTTATCTTTACTAGGTTTTAATAATAAAATATTCATTCCACGCTCTTCATAATTATGAGCAACTTGTAACAAAGAAGTAGTTTTCCCACAATTCATTGCTCCATATCTAAAATATAGTTTTGCCATAATATCACCCATAAAAATTATATCAAAAAAGAAGAGATTATACACCCTTCTTTACGCTAATTCTTTTCCTTTATCATCATCTAATATTTCAGTAGTATCCTCAAGCATCTCTTCTATTTCAGAATTGGCTAAATTATCTTTACTCACTACAGGTTTAAATTTACTTATATCTATTATTTTATCATCTAACTTTTTACTTTCATTATTTAATGCTTGTTGTTTTTTATCTACTTCTCTAATTTTATCTATCTTCATTTGCATTTTTGCTATATCTCTACAAATATCTATTCTCAAATTAACCATATTATCAGCACCTAATTCTTTAGTAGAATTATTACCACTAATAATATTAGATTTCCTTTCAACATAATTATTTAATATACCTTTAATATCTAGTAATAAATCATCTCTAATTTCAGGATTAACAAAAGTTGATCTATCAACTAAATTATTAATTTCAGCTAAAATATTATCTTCTAATTCTAGAGGTTGAATAGGCTCTTCTTCAACAGTAACAGAATTAGGCATAACAACTTTATCAACATCAGTTAAATACTGTAAACTTCTTTGTTTAGCTTTATTAACTCTAATATCTCCAACTTTTTCTTTTATATCATTAACCCATCTTTTAAGTCTAGGTAAAAGAAATGATAAGTCATTATCTTCTGGAGAAGCAAACATCAATACTCCTCCTTCTATAAGAGCAGTCGCTAAAGCAACTAAACCTCCAGCTGCAGCTATTATTCCAATATTAGGAAGAGTTAAAACAGCTCCAGCAGCAAGTTTAATCCCAGTACCTAAAGCAGCAGCAGTAGGAAGTCCTGCAACAAGTCCAACTTTACTAGTTTGTTTAGCAACTTCTTTAGCATTAGTCTTATTCAAACTATCTAAATAATCATAATACATTCTAGCTTCTAAAGGAGTAGGTTCTTCATGTGTTTTTTCTATTTTATGTACTACTTCTTTTATCATATTTTCATTTTTTCTTAATGTATCTCTACTCTTCTCTTTTTCATTACTTAATTCACATAAGGATTTTAAGTCTGTAACTACAGAAGAACCTCTACCAAAAACATAATTTTCTTTTTCTTCATCATTAATCACAACTTTATGAGCAACTTTACGACTAGTAGTATCCATACTTCTATTACTATAAAAATCTTGTCTAGAAACTTCTGCAAAAGTATCAGTATCTTTATCATATTTAAAAGAAGCTTTATCATCATTAATTTTTTCAGTCAATTCTCTTATCCAGTCATCATATCTAATCTCTCTAGAAGAGAAAAGATCTTTTTCAACTACAGTACCATATCTAGTAATATAATAATCCGTACCAAATTGATCTGCTCCATATGTTTTCAATAATTCAGTTTTTTCATTATTGATAGGTTCAATTACATTATCATTCATAAGCACACCTCTATCTAAATTGAATTATACTATATGTACTCAACAAAATCAAAAAGAAGAGATTATTAATCCTCTTCTTTACTAGATTTACTTGACAAAAATGTAACTTTTTCTGTAATTATTTCCATAATATTTTTCTTAATACTATTCTCTTCTACTACTTTAGATTGTATTCTTCCCTTTATCCCAACAATATCTCCTTTTTTACAATATTCTTGAGTATTAGAAGCTACTTGATCAAAAGCCAAGCAATCAACAAAATCAGTATCATAATTACCATCTATATTTTTAAAACTACGTGGAATTGCCAAAGTTATAGTTGAAACTTTAACTCCATTTTCAGACTTATTAACTACAACATCACGAGTTAATCTACCTACTAAGACTACTTGATTTAAAATGATATCACCTCCTCAAAAACATATTAAAATAATGACTAATATTAATCAAATCACTAAAAGTATAAATTCAAATACAAAGAGATAATAAATTAATAAAATCAATTAAAGAAATTAATAATTACAACAAAAAAAGAAGTAAATTATTTAATTTACTTCTTATATTATTTATATAAATACTATGTACCAGGTATAGGAACATATTTCTTTTCTGGTCCACTTGGACATACAAAGTTGAAATCTGATGCTCTATAAATGTCTCCTTTAGAATTTATACATAAATGATAATATGCAGTAGTATGATAATGTCCAGCAGTACATGTCCATCCATAAGTACCATGTATTGAAGAACTACGATGCATACAATTAGCTTTTAATTTTTTTATAGTCTTTTTCCCTAAATAAATTCTAGTATAATTGCCTGCAGCATCTAAAATATGAGCATAGAATTTATGTTTACCAGAAGAATATTTCTTAGTCTTCTTATAACTATATGATTTTTTATTTTTAATTTTTATACCCTTTTTTCTAATAGTTTTCATAGATGTCTTTTTTGTTTCATTAACATATACCCTATAAATACCACTATAAGTATCTTTTACTTTAAATTTAATAGTAAGTTTTTTAATATTTTTACTACTACCAGATATCTTAGCACTCTTTTTTACATATGTAGGATCAGTTAAATCAATCTTATATGGACCATATGCATATTTTTTTCCACATAACAATGTCGTATTTTTATCAGTTGCTTTTCTTCTACCTCTTACCCATACAGCAAAGTAATGTATTCCAGAAGTAGTAAATGGTTTTTTAATAACTCTACCACTAGTCGAATTCCAAGTTTTATTAATAAATGTCTTATTACCTATTTTTCTAAAATGTCCTTTGTTTTTCTTTTTTCTTAATTTTCTTGCCAATGTTTTACCTTTTTTGTACTTACCAGGTGTTTTTTCATAATAACCATCAGTTCCTACAGTAAGAGTATATTTTATAGTTAATTTTTTATTTAACCAACCAGTTTGCTTCTTAGTAATTGTTGGACAACCAAATACAGCTGTTGGAATAGGAGGATCAGGATCAGTTACATCACCTTGAGAAGTAATAGTTTCTTCATCCTTCTCTACAGCAGGAACATATATAGGACACGTTGCATTACGATTAGAATCATATTTATCTCTAATAGTTACATTTTTAGTTTCAGCCTTATCTTTAGCAGCAAATTCTCCAACATAAACATCACTATCACAACCATTAACACTAACACATGTAAATGAATAATGAAGTATATCATTATCATCTAATTTAGTTTTTACATCTTTACAGCTTGCTTTTTCACCAACAGCCGTAATAGACATAGATTTTTCTCCAGTCCATACTCTACCTTCGCTGTCTACAGCTCTTAAGAACACCTTTAAATTAGAACTATTATTATCAGTAAATCTAGTTATATCACTTCTAACATTATATCTAGCAACATTAATAGATCCATGTTTTTCAACTAAATTAATTTCACCTTTATAAATAGTATATGAATAATCTACTATTCTTAATTTAGAATTTGCTGTTAAAGCATCAGTTTCTATATTCATTCTAATAATTGCAATTCTTTTTCCACCCTCAATAATTCCTTCTGGTTCAAATTCAATAGGAGCTCGTTCAGTTTCAGTTAATTTAGGTTCTTTCCTATTAACACACCAAAGATGAGCAGTATAATGAACTTTATCAGTACCTCTTCGTACACGTACAAATGTATATTGACTCTTTTTAGCTTCTAATTCTTCAGGTCTCAAATGTTTTTCATCATATTCAGAAATAGTAGGTTTTGTTCCAATACAAGTTTCTTTATTAGCATCTTTAATCTCAGTAATATATTTATTCTTAACCAAATTATCCATAGGAATATCTACAGCTTCTCCTACTTTTTTAGGTGTTGATTTAGTATTAGATAAATATGATTTAGCTGCAATAACAAGTTGTTTCTTTTGAGTATCATAATATCTTTCTTTAGAATTTTTAATATATGTAGAAACAGCAGGTATTGCTACCAACATAAGTATTCCAAGTATTACAACAGAACCAAGTAATTCAACCATTGTAAATCCTTTTTCTAGATTTTTTTGATTATTCATAATTCTCACACCCTTATATTTTTTACCTTATAAATATATGATATCACATATATCAAAAAAACTACATAAAAATGTAGTTTAAAACATCAATTTAAGAAACACGTAAGACAAAGTCTTTAGTATTCATTAATTTTTTCTCAGTAGTTTGATATTCAAAAAAATCTTTTCCAAAACCACTAAATTTATCAAATTGCATTTCATATGTTTTTTTATCACTACCAAAATCAAATATAAATTCTACCTTTGGTGAAACTTCATCACTACTTTTATTTTCAACAGTTCCAGAAAATATAAACATACCTGTATCTAAAGATTCAACTATTTTTAAGTCTTTAACACAAAAATCATTATCACAATGTTCTTTAGAAAGAGTCTTATTTTGTAATACCTTCATTTCTCCTGAACCTTCATTAGAATCATTTAGATAAAAAAATATCGCTAAACCACCCAAAATAAAAGCAATTACAACTAAACCAATAATTATTACATATCTTTTATTCATATAGCCTCCTAATCATTCAACCTACCATCTATATTAATAATACCACAAAAAGTTAAAAAACTACACATATAAAAATGTGTAGTTATAATTAATTTATTAAGATAATCTTAGTGCATAATCCTCAGTATTCATTAAATTATCATCTGTAGTTTGATATTCAAAGAATTGTTTATCAAATCCTTCAATAGATTGAAATTCCATTTTATAAACTCTCTTCTTATCACCTACATCAAATATAAACTCTACATCAGGTTCAATAGCCTCATCTGTTTTATTCTCTATATAACCAGAAAATACAACCATATCAGCATTTAATGCTTTAACTATTTTTAAATTATTAAAACAAATATTCTTTTCACAATGTTCTTTTGAAACCATCTTATTCCTTAATAATTTTACTTGATCCATAGGAACATCTGATTTATTAAAATAGAAATATAATCCAGTACAACCACCTATGATAACTGCGATAACTAAGATAATTACAATAATCTTCTTTTTCATATTTTCCTCCCAATACTACCAACCAGAAATTGGTTTATATTTTTTCTCTGGAGCTGTAGGACATACATAGTTAAAGTCACTAGCTCTATATACTTTTCCACTTGATGAAACACATAAATGGTAATATGCCTGTAAATGTGAATGCCCACCAGTACATACCCAAGAAGAAGTACCATGCTTAGAAGCACTACGATAGTTACAACTTGCACTATATTTAGGTATTTTTTTACTACCAATTTTATGTTTCGTATAATTACCAACTCTATCTACAACATGTACATAGAAAGTATGTTTTTTAGAAGAATATTTACTAGTCTTCTTATATGTATAAGATGACTTATTCTTAACAGTTTTTCCTTTCTTCTTAACAGTTGCTGGTTTTAAAGTTTTACTAGATTCATTAACATATACAGCAGCAATTCCACTATGAGCATCTTTAACTTTAACCTTAACAGTTAATTGCTTATAATTACTCTTAGTAGAAGATACACTACCACTTACAAACTTAGGTGCAGTTACATCAACTTTATATGGACCATAAGCATAAGTAGGATCACATAATTTAGTTGTAACTGTTCCATTCTTTGTAGTCTTCCATTTAACTCTAACACCAAAATAGTATGTACCAGATTTTGTATATTTTTTAGTATATGAATGTTTAGTTTTACTATTCCAAGGAATAGAAGTAAAAGTAGTATCTTTTTTTAATTTAACTTTTTTAGAATGATCATCTCTACGAGTTCTACTCCATCCACTAGATGCCTTAGGAACTAATCTAAAAGCATATGTAGCTTCTGATAAAGAATAACCAACATTAATAGAACCTTTAGTCCAACCTTGAGAAAGAGGTTTTACTGATGGACAACCGGTTTTAGGTGGTGTAGGTGTAGGTGTATTAGTACTTGGAGTTGGTGTTTCATCCAAAACAGCTGGAGGTACTTTAAGGTAACATGTATAATTATACTTAGAATCAACTTTATCTTCCATTTGTACTGGAAGATCATATTCTCTATTTAAAGTAGCTTTATATGATCCAGTATATACATCACTTACACATCCATTAGGACTTTCACATATAAATGAATAATAAAACATATTATCATCTTCATTAAATGATGTAACTTTTAAATTATCAGGACAAACAGCATGACCACTAATTGAATCTGGAACAAAATTCATTTCTCCAGTAAATATTCTACCATCACTAGCAACAGCTCTTAAATGAGCAGTCAATGTAACACCATCTTTATCAACATATCTAGTAATATCATGTTTAGCACTATAATTTTTCTCATTTATAGCACCACTCTTCTCAACTAAATTTACATTTCCTTTATAAATATTATAAGTATAATCAACTATCCTTAAACTAGGATTATTAACTAAATCACCAGGTTTTAAAGCCATAGTAATAGTAGCAACTCTTCTACCATCTATAACATTACCACTAGCATTAAAAGTAAGATCTAAACTATTAACTATTGGTAATTCAGAATCATTATTATAATTAACACAATATAAATGAGCAATATACTCTACTTTTTTAGAAGTTTTAGTTACTCTTACAAAAGTATATTGATTTTTTAATTTTTTTAATTCCTCTTTTTCTTCTTTAGATAAATTAGGTTTATCATAAGCAGAAATATCTGGTTGAGTTCCAACACAAGTCTGTTTATTAGCATCTTTAATTTCAGTAATATATTTATTTCTAACTAATTCATCCATAGATATATCAAGAGAATCGCCAACTCTTTTTGGAGTCTTTTTAGAATTAGATAAATAAGACTTAGCAGCTATAACAAGTTGTTTCTTTTGAGTTTCATAATACCTATCTTTAGAAGTTTTAATATACTTATTAACAAAAGGTATAGCTACCATCATAAGTATTCCAAGTATAACAACAGAACCAAGTAATTCAACCATCGTAAAAGCTTTATTTTGTTTTTCTTTTTTACTATTTTTTTTCATACATTACTCCTACCATTATTCTCTCTATCATAATAATAACATAAAATAAAAAAAAAGAAAGTAAAAAACCTACTTTTTTTTAGTTATGTCTATTATAAATTCCTCTTTATTAGTTGATTTAATTCTACTGCATACTCCATAGGTAATTCTTCTCTAAATTTCTCAATAAAACCTAGTACTATTAATTCTTCAGCTCTATTTTGATCAATTCCCCTACTCATTAAATAGAATAAATTATCTTCACTAATTTTAGATACAGTAGCTTCATGTTCTAAATAACTATTATCATTATAACAACTATTATCAGGAAAAGTATCACTCTTACTTTTATCATCTAATATTAAAGTATCACATTTAACTAAGGATTCAGAGTTATCAGCATTCTTATCTATATAAACCTTTCCTCTATAACTAGCATTACCACCATTACGAGAAATACTCTTAGAAAGAATAGTACTCTTAGTATTTTTACCCAAATGAATCATTCTAGCTCCACTATCTTGCTCCTGACCAGATGAAGCCATACTAATAGTAATACAAGTACCTTGAGAATTATTACCCTTTAATACACAACAAGGATATTTCATAGTAATTTTACTACCAATATTACCATCAATCCATTCCATAGTACCATTCTCATCTACTAAAGCTCTCTTAGTAACTAAATTATATACATTAGGAGCCCAATTTTGTATTGTTGAATAACGACATTTACTTCCCTTACCAACATATATTTCAACTACTGCTGCATGCAAACTACTATCACTATATGTAGGTGCAGTACATCCTTCAATATAATGAAGTTCACTATAATCATCAACAACAATCAAAGTTCTTTCAAATTGACCCATATTTTTAGCATTAATTCTAAAATAACTTTGTAATGGTCTATCTAACTTAGTATGAGGTGGTATATAGATAAAACTACCTCCAGAGAAAACAGCTCCATTCAATGCAGCAAACTTATTCTCATCATTTTTAACAATCTTTCCAAAATACTTATCAACTATCTCAGGATAATCCTTCATAGCATTCTCTATAGAAGTAAATATTACTTTTTTATCTTCTATTTCTTTTAACATAGAATGATATATAACTTCACTTTCATATTGAACACCCATACCACCCATATGAATTTCACTCTCTCTAACACCAACAGAATCTAATTCATCAACTATAGGTTTTAATATATTATTCCAATTATCTTGAATAGCTTTATCCTTATCATTACTTTTATAATAAATAATTTTATTAAAATCTAATGATAATTTAGGTCCAAAAGAAGGTAACCCTATCTTCTTAAAATTATTATAACTATCTATTCTAAAGTCTCTAATCTTATCACTTTCACCCTTAAATTTAGAAATTTTTAATATATTATTTTTATTTATACCAACAATTTCCATATTTCACCAACTATCTAATATATTTATTTTTCTTAGTATCTATATCTATTCCTCTATCATCTAAATAATTACAAATTTCATCATATCTCATTAAATCATTAAATATAGTTCTTCTCATATTTCTATCTATTTCATATTCATATTTTTCTTCTATTAAATCTTTTCTATCCATAAAATAATGATCAGAATAAATAACTATATTCTTTAAATCACTAATAGGTAAATTATCAATAGAAATATCAGTTAAAGTCCAACATAACCCAACATCACTATAATCATCTAAATTATTATAATTATATGATTCAAAAAAATAATTATTATTTCCACCTAATCTGACATTTTTTACTATAGGTAAAGATTCATCTTTAAAAACATTTTGATATTTCTCTTCATCTAAATATCCAATTTTCTCAACAAAAACATAACTCAAGCATTCACTAACTTCTATACCCATATTATTCTTTTCATAACATCTTAATTCTGCTAAATTATATCTTTTTTTCATCTAATTCCTCCAACATCTTATTAATAGCCTCTAAAGGTACTAAAGCACATTTAATTCTATTAGGTTGTTTAGAAATAGTATCATAAACTAACAATTCCCCAAGTAATTCTTTATCATAATCTTTTTCTTCTATCATATTCTTATAATTAGTTAATAATTTCTTAACATAATCAATATCTTTTCCAATTAAAGATCTAATCATAATACTAGAAGCAGAAGTAGATATAGCACATGCCTCTCCATCAAATCTAATATCTTTAACAATATTATCTTCTATTTTCATCATAAAATCTAAATTATCTATACAACTCTCACTAGCTTGATTAACTTTTAAATAACTAGAATCATCTATTAACTCTTTATTCATTGGATTTTGATAATTATCTATAATAATATCTCTTTTTAAATTCTCATCCATTTAAATTACCTCTCTTAATATATTATCATTATCCAATACTTCTACTAATTTATCTATCTCTTCTTTTGTATTATAAAAGTATAATGATACTCTAACAGTATTAGAAACACCTATTTCTTCATCAAGTAACTTAGCACAATGATTACCTGCTCTAACACAAATATTATGTTTATTTAAGTAAATAGAAACATCTTGAGCAAACACACCATCTACATTAAATGATAATATTCCACTATGACTAGTTTTATTATACATAATAATTTTATTATTTTTCTCTAACTTAGAAACTAAGTATTTTTTTAATTCAACTTCATATTTATGAATCTTATCCATACCTATTTTTTCTAAATATAAAATAGCTTCTCTAAGTCCAATAACTTCTCCTATAGGAGGAGTACCTGCTTCAAAACGAGTCTCATCACTATGAAGTTCATAACTACCATCATTATAAAAATCTAAGTTCATTCCTCCACCTAAAAATATAGGTTTCATATCTTTAGATAATTCACGTCTAACAACTAAACATCCTACTCCAGTAGGTCCAATCATCTTATGAGCAGAAAAAGATAAAAAGTCTATTCCTAATCCATCAAAATCAACACTCATATGAGGAATACTTTGAGCTCCATCTACACATAAATAGATATTATTACTCTTACATAATTTACTAATAGATTTAATATCTCTAACATCACCAATAACATTACTAACATGAGCTATACTTATAACTTTAACTTTATTATTAATCATCTTTTCTAAAGAATCTAAATCTATTTCAAACTCTTCAGTTAATGGAATATATTCAATCTCTATACCAATTTCTTCTTTTAATCTAAACCAAGGTAAAACATTAGAAGCATGTTCTGCCTTATTTAATAAAACTACATCTCCTTTTTTAAGATGGTTTTTCATAAAACTAGTAACTAAATAATTAATACTCATAGTAGTACCACTAGTAAAAATAACTTCACTATCTTTAGCATTAACAAACTCTCTAACAGTATCTCTAGCACTATCATAAAGTTCATTTGTCATTAATGCAGCATCATAATCCCCTCTATGAATATTAGAAGTAAATTTAGAATAATAATCAATCATACTATTAATAACAGAATTACTTTTCAAAGTAGTCGCACCATTATCAAAATAAATTAATTTATCACTAATCATAGGAAAATCTTCTCTATTCATAATTTACCTCCTTATATCTTTTCTATTTCATCTACAAAATCTTTAATCTTCTCTCTATCAACACTATCAGTATTTAATAAAAATCCCTCTAATAACAACTTATAACTATCATGTCTATTAATACCTCTACTCATTAAATAGAACAATAAACTCTCTTTAAATTTACCAATATAAGCACTATGATTCGCACTAACATCATAATTATCAACTAATAAATTAGGCCAAATCTTACTTTTACCATCATGAATATTAATAATTTGATTATCTTGATTACAATTACAATTATTACTACTCTTAGGAATAAAACCATCTACCCAATAATGTAATTTATTATTATTAATATTTACACCATGATTATAAACATAACTAATAGTATTACTCTTATTATGATTAATTCTAATCTTAAACTCATTATCATCATAATTAATATTATTATAATAATAATCTAATCTAATATTCTCTTCATTTAAATTAATTTCTACTTTATAACTCTTATTAATATTAAAATGATAAATAACAGTATCCTCATCTAAATCAAAAACATAATTATCTTTCAATCCATCTATATAAATAACATTACTCATCTTTACCATCCACTATCTCATAACCATTTTTCTCTATATCATGAGCTAATTTAATATCACCAGTCATTTTAATATTTCCATCTTTTAAAATATGAACAAACTTTGGTTTAATATACTCAAGTATTCTAGGATAATGAGTAATAATAAGAACAGAAGTATTAGGATTATCTTTTATATAAGAATTAATATTCTTACAAACAATCTTCAAACTATCAACATCTAATCCAGAATCTAACTCATCTAAAATAATAAACTTAGGTTTTAACATCTTTAATTGAAGAATCTCATTCTTTTTCTTTTCTCCACCACTAAAATCTTTATTAAGAGATCTATGAGTCATATTAGTATCTAATTTTAAATCTTTCATATTAGATTCCATATCCTTAATAAATTGATATAAATTAGTCTTTTCACCACTAACAGAATTCATTGCAGTTCTAATGAATTCACTATTACTAACACCATCAATAACAGTAGGATCTTGCATAGAAAGAAATATTCCTAGTTTAGCTCTTTCATCTACACTAAGTTTTAATAATGATTTTCCATCAAAAGTAATATCACCATCAATAACTTCATATTGATAATTACCCATAATAGTTTTAGCTAATGTACTTTTACCAGTACCATTAGGTCCCATTATCGCATGAATTTCACCATCATTAATCTCTAAATCTAATTTATCTAAAATATTAATATCACTATCTACTACTCTAGTAGATAAATTAGTAATTTTTAACATTTAAACCACTCCTATAAACTATATTATATAATAACATAATTTTTCTAAATAATAAAAAAAATCAACATAAGTTGATTTTTTAATATCTATCATTTCCAAGTATACTTTGAGCATCCTCAAGTATTTTCGCAAGATTATTGCTACCTTCAACTTGACTTCTTAAATTAGATAATTCTTCAGTTTGAGAATTAATAATTCTTTCTTTATCTCTAACTCTATCTTCTAAACTATCCATTTGAGCTTTTAATCTATCAATTTGATCTTCATAATTTTGAATAGATGATCTAATTCTATCTCTATCTTCTTTAGCTCTATCTACTACTTTTCTATTTAAATCAGTTAATTCTTTAACTTGATTTCTATATTCATCTAATTCATTCATTTGATTCTTATTAGCTTCAATTAATCTAGTTATAGTATTTGCTGCAGTATCCATAATACTTCCTCCAGTATTACTTCTAGGAGCAGAATAACTATAAGAATCATTATAATTAGATTTAATATCTAAATTCTTAACAGTATCTCTTCTAGTTAAATCACTTAAGAAATCATCAAAATTATCTTTTCTCTCTTTTCTTTCTATTCTTTCTTCTCTTCTATTCATAACACTATCTAAATCTCCAAATAAATCTTCATTTTCATCATTAGATGCAAATTTATGATCAAAATTAACTTCATCTAATAAATTATCATCTTCTATTTTTTCTACTTTAGATTCTTCTTCCTCATCTTCAACAACATTAAATTTATTATAATCTAATGAAGGTATAGAAATAGGTTCTTCTTCGATAGTATCTGTTTTTACTTCACTAAATGGTAAATCGAAATCATTTTCTTCAACTTCTTCTTCTTTAGGAGTAAATGGTACTGAAATCATTTCTTCTAAACCTGCATATGCTGGAGAAGGAACTGAAATCATCTCTTCAGGATTATAACTTTCTTCAGCAACTGGTACTTCTGGAACAACAACTTCATTTTGTTCTTGTACAGGTACTGAAATAACATCAGCTAAGTCTTCTGTAGACTCTTGTGCCACAGGTACTTCTGGTACTTGAGGAACAACTTCTTCTTGAGCAACCGGTACTTCTGGAACAACAACTTCACTTTGTTCTTGTACAGGTACTGAAATAACATCAGCTAACTCTTCTGTAGATTCTTGTGCTACAGGAGGTACTACAGGTACATCTGGAGCAATTGCTTCTTGAGCAACTGGTACTTGAGGCACTGGAATATCAGCAGGAGCAACAGTATCAGTTTGAGCAACAGGTGCTGCTTCAGATAATGTCTCAGTAGTAGCATCTGCACTAACAGCAGGAACTTGTTCACCATTCATAGCATTATCTATTACAGTCTTATCAACATCAACATCATTAACATCAATATCAGTGAATCCAGCATTAATTGGAACTTCACCATTAGGTACATTAGTAGTATCATTTAATGTCATAGTAGCTAATGAGAACTTATCTAATGCACTTTCTTTAGTATTATCACTTAAGAATATAGTATCAGAATTCTTATTTATAGCAATAAAACTATAATACTTATCATTAACTAAATTCTTACCATCTAAATCAAATAAACTTGCTTCACTAAATTGATCATTAAATAGAAATCTACCATCAGTTCCCATTTCAGAAAAAACTTTATCTTTAACCAATGCAGTAGTACTAACTAACTTAGTAGCAGCAAGTGGATCTTTTCTAGTTTCACATGCTTCAATAACACAAGGAGATACTGGTGTTGATTTTTCTACTAATAAAATATCTTTAGTAACTAACTTAATATTTTTATTCTCACAAGGTATTACAATATTCCCTTCAGCATCAATAACACCAACATTAGAATGAACAACTGAAGAATCTATTGCCTCAACTAATGTAGAAGTAACTATAATATTATTATTAGACAACTTACTGTCATTCAAAAAGTAGAATTGACGGCCATCATCCGTAATCCCATAAGTACAAATAATATCGCTACGATCTTTATATTTTACTAACCCCTTTTGAATTTTCATATCAACACCACCTAATTATTCTACACTTATCATATTTATTTTATCATAAGAAAAAGCAATAAGCAATGATAAAAATAAATATTTTTTTTACATTTTTTTACATTAAAAAAAATGAAAAATCTATAGTATAAAACTATAGATTTTATTGATTTTTTTTAATTCCATTCTGCATATAATTTAACAGTAATATCACTATGTTTAAATTCATTCTTTCTATTTATTTCATTAGCAAAGGCTTCAACTGTAGAAAAAGTAGTATTTTCTGAAATCTTTTTAGAAGCCGTCGAACTACCAACATGCCATTTTCCAGTAGCAGAATGATTAGTATATCTCATAAACAAATTCCAGTGAACCCCATCGGCACTATGACCAGAACTATAATCTCTCAATCCCTTACTAGAGAATCCATCAGAAGTACGAACAGCCCCTGCACTCCTAAATACAAGGCCAGATCTATCACCAGTACAACCATCATAATTACTTGATCTGCTACATCCATCTCTATACTCTCGTGGAATCGATAATGGACAAGCCTGATCAGCTGAAGCACTCAAATGACCACCGTTAGTATAATACTCTAAATATAATCTATTTTCATCCCAGTTTACATATAAAGTTTTACTTTTATTACCTTTATCCAAGTCATCGCATATTTTTTCAGTCTTAAGATTGCCATTTATTTGTGTATAAAATTTTCCGTTATTTCTCCAAGCTTTAGCAGCAGAATCAACATGATACCAATCCTTAGAAGCACTAAAATGTCCAGATGTTGCATCTTTCAAATCACAATAACTTCCATAGTGACAAGTTTGAGTTGTTGCATTCCTATAAGCTCCAAATTCTCCACCATTAGGATCATATGTGATAGTACATACATTACCAATCCAATTAACTTTCATAGTCTTTGATACATTCCCAGTTTTCAAATCATCTCCACATAAACTAAGAGCTGTATAAGAACTTCCAATTTGAGTATAAGTACTAGTTCCATCTGTCCAAGCATTAGAAGCATCAATATAATATCCTGCTTTTCTTGCTTTATAATGTCCAGAAGCATCTCTCAAATTACAAGAACTATTATAATTACAAGTTTGTTTTTTATCACTACTATTATTGTGCTCTCCAAAGCTTCCACCGTTAGCATCAAAATTCAAAGTACACACATTAGTATGCCAATTTACATATAAAGTTTTAGCGCTATTGTCATCACCTAAATTACTACAAATATCCTCAGCTTTATATGTATTATTAACTTGAGTATATGTAGTAGATCCATTTTTCCATGCATTACCACTTTCTACATGATATCCTATTTTTGAAGAATTAAATCCAGAACTTGTAGCATTCCTTAAATTACAAGTTTCTCCATAATTACATTTTTGTACAGTTTTATCCGTATCACTATTAAAACTTCCACCATTAGCATTATATGTGATAGTACAAACATTAGCACTCCATTGTGCAACTAAAGTAACATCATTTGTCGCCACTGTATCTTTATCAACAGGTTCTGAGCCAACTTTCCAACCACTAAAAGTATACCCATCTCTTTCAGGTTTACACAATGTTCCCCATTTAGAACCATGCGTTTGTTTCTTAGTTTTATCACTACATCCTCTTCCACCATTATCATTATATCTAAGAGTATAAGTATTAATTTCCCAATTAATATACAAATCAACAGTATGATCAGTTTTACGAACATTATTATAAAAATCCAAATCTGTATAATCAAAATTTTGATTATATGAAGCTCCTGTACCATCAGGTTTTGTATTCCATTCTTTTTTATCAACAGGATGATATCCAGTTTTACCAACATTTAACCAATCAGGATTATTACAATTTAATAAACCAGTTGATCCCAAACTACCCCTATATGGAATTCTATGTATGTACAAATTATTATCACCACTATGTACAACATTTCCACTATTATCTAAATAATAATGATTACCATTAATTAATTTACCACCATTCGCATGCATCTTTATTAATACATGACCAACATAGTATTCTACTTTATATTTCCAATTATCATTTCGACTTGTTTTATTATTATCTACATCCTCTATAGTACCATCTAACTCTAATGTATATATAGTATTATCAGTTAAATTATCCATATTAGGAGGATTAGTAACACCTTTAGTCTTAGTAGGTTCATAATTCTTATTATTAAAATTAATAAAACCAGAATATCCATTAATAGGTTTACCATTCTTTTTCCATTGATAACTTACTGTTTGATTTGCTTTTAATCCTACTCCTACATCAGTAATAGTAACTTTTAAATTAGGTTGTTCACCAACATAATAGTAAGGAAAACCAAAACCACTAATATCTTTAATAGTTAGAACAGGTCCCTTACCATCTTCTAATTCTCATTGTTTTAATTCATTTGGCTTTTTTCCAGATCCATAAACAATCTTATTATTTTCTCTACAAGTAACATAAGGATCATAATTATAATTTCCTTTTTTATTTCTTCTAACATAAATAAAAGTATCTTGTCTTCCACAATCTGTATTTCTTAATTGAATATCATCAATTAAATCTTTTTCTTTTAAATCCGCATAAGTAACTATAGCACAACCAGTATTGGTAGATCCAAACATATCTTCACTATAAGCATCAGTATATGCTTTACTAGCCATACTAATTGCTTTTTCATAAGCAACAAATTTTTTATCACGATTAGCAGCCTGAATATATTTAACAGATGGTATAGCTAAAATCATTATAATACCCATTATCGCAATTGCAACAACTAATTCAATCATTGTAAAACCTTTATTCTTCATACAGTAACCTCTATTATAAATTAATTATACCATCTACATATGAATAATCAATCTTATTATTGTATTATAATCATCTTTTAGATAAAATAAATTTAGGTGATTATATGCAAAAACTAAAAATTCAATATGCAATATTCTTAATAATAGTAATATTATTATTCGGAACAATTGTAATTAATCAAAAATTAACCCCTTTCTTTGAAAAGAAAGCTGATCAAAAAATAAATACATATATAGAAGAACACTATAAAGATTTAAAAGATATGAATAAAGAACCAACTAAAGAAAATAATAATAGTTATACTAAGATAATAAGAAATAAATATAATAAAAACTATTATTTTAAAGTAACATATAAAGATAAAACAATAACAAGTACTTATCAAAAAGACTATGTAGAAGGATATTCTTTTTTAAAGTATATATCTAATAAAATAGAAAAAGATATAAATAAAAAAATTAATAAAAAATACAAAGTACTTATAAACAATAAATTAAATAAGTACTCTGAAAATACTAAAAATAATATAATTAAAGAAAAAGACCTATTATCATCAGAGATATACTCTTTAGAAATAAAAATAAATACTAAAACTACTATAAATGATATTACTAATAGTATTATTTCTATTAATAATAAATTATTAAGTCAAAATATTAAACCAAAGTCATATAACTTTATTATTATAGATTCAACTAGTAAAAAAGAAATTAAAATAAATAATTTAGTAATAAATAATAATTTAAAATATATAATAAATGATATAATATTAAATAGAAATAGTGATTTATTAAAAAATAATAATATTACTTATGAAAAATTAGATTAGGAGGTAGTTATGAACGATTGTATTTTTTGTAAGATAATTAAAGGAGATATTCCATCAAAGACTATTCATGAAGATGAAAACATTAAGGTAATGTTAGATATTAATCCTAAAACAAATGGACATTTACTAGTATTACCAAAAAAACATTATGAGAATTTATTTGATTTAGATAATGATGTATTATTAAAAATAGTTTCATATGTAAAAGAAGTTTATCCTATATTAAAAGAAAAACTAAATTGTACTGGATTAACTCTTGCTCAAAATAATGAATATGGTCAAGAAGTAAAACATTTTCACTTACATTTAGTACCTAGATATGAAGGAGATAATATTGATCTTAATACATATGAAAAACTTGAAGATATAGAAGAAATATATAATAAATTAATGGACTAAATTAAATAAATTTGTTAGTATATTATGTAGCGAAACAGGAGAGTGAGGAAAATAATGAAAAAGAAAATATTTATGACATTAGCTTTAGTTGCTGCTATAACATCTTTAACAGCATGTAAATCATCTAAAGTAGATGGATCATTAGTTAATATGAAAGGAGCTAAAGTAACTGCTCAAAAATACTATGATGAAATAAAAGAAGATCATATTGCAGAATTAGTAGATATGATTGATCACCAATTATTTGATGAAAAATATAAAACTACTGATGCTGAAAATAAATATGTAGATGAAAAAATAAATGAATTAAAAGAACAATATGCTAATGGAGATGACAAACAATTTGAACAAATATTACCTACTTACTTTGGAGTAGATAATGTTAAAGAATTAAGAACTCAATATGCATTAGAATATAAAAGAGAACAAGCAGTACAAGATTATTTAGAAGATAAATTAACTGATGGAGAAATAAATAGTTATTATAAAAATTATATTTCAGGAGATGTAAAAGCATCACATATCTTAATATCTTCTAAAGTAAATGATAAAGCTTCTGATACTGAAAAGAAAAAAGCAGAAAAAGATGCTAAAAAGAAAGCAGAAGATATTATTAAACAATTAGATAAAGGAGCAGATTTTGCTACTCTAGCTAAAAAGTATTCAGATGATACTGCTACTAAATCTAAAGGTGGAGATTTAGGATACTTTGATGTTAATGATATGGAAGAAACATTTGCTAATGCATGTAGAGATTTAAAGAAAAATGAATATACAAAAGAACCAATTAAAACATCTTATGGATATCACATTATAATTAAGAAAGATGAAAAAGAAAAACCAAAATTAGATGATGTTAAAGATAAAATTAAATCTACTCTAGCAAAACAAAAATTAGAAAAAGATGACAAAATGGTTTATAAAACATTAATTGATTTAAGAAAAGATAAGAAAATTAAATGGAATGATACTAAGATGAAAAAAGCATATGAAAAATATGTTAATCGTCTAGCAGGAATTTCTGAAGAAGATTAAAAAAGAGAAGTTATTTAACTTCTCTTTTTATATAAACAATAATCATTCTCTTTATAAATTAATTTATATGATTTATCCTTCTCTAAATAATAATAAATATCTTCATGTTTATTAATTAAAAAATAATCAAAATTATATTTCTTTAACTTCTTATAAAAATCACCATCTATATATGAAATAGAAAAACTATCACTATAATTATATTTTGAATATAAATCAGCTCTACCATCTATAAACACTTCTATATCATTATAAATTAATTCTCCACCTACTCCATAAGAATTAAATAATCTTTGAGGATTTTCTTTCTTTATAATATTAATAAATTTATCACTTAATTCACCTTTAGTAGTACTAATCATAATATTCTTATTAAAAGAATAGCCAAATATAAATAGTAATATTAAAGATACACATATTATAACTAAATCAGTACCTTTATCTTCCTTCCTATGAGGAATATAATCAAATATAACTAAACTCATAAGAATATAAGTATAACTCCAAAATCTAACACTTTTTAATCCTAAAAATAAACAAAATAAGAATAATACTCCATCTATAAATCTAATCTTCTTTTTACTAAGAATTAATATACTTAGTATTATAAATACAAGCATAAAATAAATAAGATGAGAATTATCACTAAGAACAGTAGGTCTCCATTCAGATATAGTTGAGATCATAGTGGTATTTAACATATTCTCATATGGATAATAAAGCATCTTAAATCCATGTGGATTAATATTAATACATAAAATACTAATAATAATTACTATTAAATATCTAATAATTTGATTTTTACTTAATCTATCAGCTTCTATCTTAGTAAATTTAAATTTAAATAAACCAATAACCAAAAACATTATAGGTATTAGATATACTAAGTTACTAGAACCACCATGTATATTAGCCCATAATAAACTAATAATAGGTAAATAATATATCTTTTTAGACACTTTATTATTAAATAAATCAATACATAAATAACCAGTTATTAATAAAAATATATTACTAATCATATGAGGTCTAGCAGTCATAGTATAAGATAAAATAATACCTATAAATAACCATATAATTCCAAATAATTTATTATTTTCAATCTTATCCTTATTAATATAATAAATTATTAACATAGTAATAAGTAAACATAATAATCCATATACAAATATATGATATTTAGAAAAAATAAGAGACATAATATAAATTATTAATTCAAATCCCCATTCATGACTCATCCAATAACTACCTGGAACAGTCCAAGAAAACACATCATGAGTAAGAATAGAATGATTAAAAAACATATATTCTCCAGCTTTAAAATGCCATAAATAGTCACTATCAAGTCTCATAAATACCATCATAAATAATACAAAAGAAATAGTTAATAATAAAAATAGTAAATGTTTCTTACTCTTCATAATATAATCCTTTTTGATATAACTTTTGTTTAATAAAATACTCTAATTCTTTATCTTTATATTTCTTACTATATCTTTTATATAACTTATCATATTCACGTTTAACTATATCTTTATCAATACTAAATTTAGTCTTATCAACAATATCATTAACTAAAGAAATACTATATCCCATATTAATAATATTATTTTTAATTTTATTTTTTAATACAGAACCACCACTACTCTTATTAGATTTAATCATCTTATCAACAATCTTTTCTATTCTATTTATCTCTTCATCTGAAGTAAACATATCTATATTAGAATCAATAATATTTTCATCTACTTTATGTTTTAATAATTCATTCTTAATTTTATATGGTCCCCAATTAGTAGTAATCATCTTATCATTAATAAAACTATAACTAAATTGATTATCATCTAAATAACCCTGTCTTTTTAATAACTCAATAACATCATCTATATATTTATAATCATATTCATGTTTTATTAATAAAGACTTCATATCATATATAGATTTATTTCTACTATTAATAGATTTTAATGCATAGTAATAGCAATCATAATAACTATTAAGATTCTTAATATCTTTAAGCATTTTATCATCTATACTTTTCTTAATTAATAATTCATTCTTTAGAATAACATCTTCATATAAAGTTAATTCAATATTATTATCTAAAATAACTTTATACTTATTATTCTTTAATTTTTTATATTTAATTATATTCATAGAACCACTCCAATTAAAGTATAACATAAAAAAAGAAATTAACATCTTAATTTCTTTTAACTTCAACCATACCAGCACTAACTTCTTCTAAAGCTCTACCAATATTCTTTTTACTTTTATACTTCTCTTCTGGCATTTGTAAAAAACCAGTTTTAGAGATTTCTTTACTTCTATGAGCTGCGATTAAAACTAACTCATATTTTGAATTAATAATGTTTAGTAGTTTATCAATAGATGGAAATATCATAATATCACACTCCCTACCTTAAGAATAAACTACTATACTGTAAAATACAAGTAAGTTGACAAAACTATACAATCTAACTATACAAAAAGAAACTAATTAATATTAGTTCCTCCCCATTCAACAACAGTATATCCTTTACGACTTATACTTTTAAGTGTTTGCTCTTTTACTTTTATTTTTTTATTTAAACCTTTATATTCCATTCTAACTCTAATTAATGTATCTGGTTTAGGATTAATAATCATTCCCATATTATTATTAATTTCATTCATAGTTTGAAATCTAATATAGTTATATTTATTCTCTTCTAATTTAGGTAACCAATACATAATAAATTCATTAGACTCTTTATAATTTAATCCTAATACTTTTAATTTCTCTTCTAAGAATGTAGCACTATCTTCTCCTTTAACTATAAAACCATCATTTTTAATAGAATTCTTTTTATTATTACTACTTTCCCAATATAATGCATAATACTTTTTATTATTCTTATCTATTAAAGTTCCATCAGTTAAAGCCTTAACTTTCCACTCTTTATCATATTTTGGATATGTTGTAGTTAAATCATTAGGATTAGTTAACTTAATTGAAACATCCATATCTTTATCAGGATAAATATAAATAATTGGTTTCCATTGTCGTGATATATTACATCTAACATTTGGATAATTATATAAATAAATAACAGCTATCGCCAATATAGCATTAATTATAATTGCAGTAATTATTACACCAGAATTATTATGTCCTTGCTTATTATCCATTATTCTCACCACTTCTTTCTACAACAAGTCCACCAGGTTCATGAGTTTGATAGCCATGTTCACTACAGTAAGTATCTTCATCTATTGAATTATTTCTCATAATCAAACAAATAATCACAACTAGTTGTACTACAATTAAAATTTCTAAGAATAATAATAATTTTGAGCCATTAGTTATTTTATTTATAATTTTCTTCATACCTATCTCCTAAAACGGCATCTTCAAATTACCATTTCTAAATTGTTTCATCATTTTTTTCATTTGTTCAAATTGTTCTAATAACTTATTAACTTCTTGTACAGAAGTTCCACTACCTTTAGCAATTCTAGTCTTACGACTAGCTTTAATAATACTTGGATTTCTTCTTTCTTTTGGAGTCATTGATAAAACTATTGCTTCTACTCTAGACATTTGTTTAGGATCTATTTTAACTTTATCAAGTCCAGCTTTTTTAGCTCCAGGTATTAACTTAATTAAATTTTCAAGAGGACCAAGTTTTCTCATTTGTTTCATAGAAGATAAGAAATCTTCTAAATCAAATTTACCATCTTGTAATCTCTTAGCAGTCTTTTCAGCTTCTTTTTCATCTATAGCTTCTTGAGCTTTTTCTACTAAAGATATTACATCTCCCATACCAAGAATTCTTCCAGCCATTCTTTCAGGATCAAATGAGTCAAGTCCATCCATCTTTTCACTAACACCAATAAATTTAATTGGTACATTAGTTAAATGTCTAACAGATAAAGCAACTCCACCTCTAGTATCTCCAT
>CAMVLZ010000006.1 GCA_947168485.1 uncultured Bacillota bacterium
ATATGGGTGTTAAATTACCATTTATTGCTTCTATTGTAGTTGGAACTATCCAGTTAGGAGCAACTATAGACTATGCAATACTTATGGCTACTACATATAAAAAGAATAGATTAAAGTATAAAAAGAATGATGCTATGAAAGAGACTTTATCTTTTGTTACTCCTAGTATTATTACATCAGCACTATGTTTCTTTGCAGCGACAATTGGAGTAGGATTTTATACTAAGATTGATATGATTGGATCTATTTGTACATTATTATCTCGTGGATCTATTATTTCAATGTTTGTAGTATTACTATTAGTACCTAGTTTATTAACTACATTTGATAAAGTTATTATGAAAACTACTAAAGGAGGTAGAGATTATGTTAAATAAGAAAATATTATTATTTATATTTAGTATTTTATTATTACCAGTTAGTATATTTGCATATGATAAAAATGAGTTTGTTTATACTAATATTGATTCTAATGGAAAAGAAAGTGATAAGATTGTTAATAATGAATTATTATTAAAAGATAAGGGTACTATAGAAGATGAGACTTATCTTAAAGATATATTAAATATTAATGGTGATGAGAGTTTTTCATTAAAGAATAATAGATTATTATGGAAAAGTATTGGTAATTCTATTATGTATCAAGGTAAAATTGATAAGAAAAATCCTGTTAATGTAGATATTAAATATTATTTAAATGATAAAGAAGTTAAATATAAAGATATTCTTAATAAGAGTGGTAATATTACAATTAAATATATATTTGATAATACTATGTATAATTCAGAATATGGATTACATACTCCTTTTGTTATGAGTATGGGTTGTATTCTTAAAGATAAGTCTATTAAAGATATTAGTATAAATAATGGTAAAGTTATTAATATTGGTAATAGATTTGTTATAGTTGGGATTGCTGCTCCTGGATTATATGATGATTTAAAATTAGATAAATTATCTAGTTTAGATACTATTGAGATTAATTATAAAACTGATAAATTTAAGATGGGAGAAGTATATTTAGTAGGTAGTCCTAAAGTATTAGATGAAACTGATTTAGATGTATTTAATAGATTAGATAATGGTTTAAATCAAGTTAATTTATTACAATCAGGTATTAATAAGATTAGTAATGGTAGTAATCAATTAAAGAATGGTTTAAATAAATATAATTCTAATTTTAAAACTTATAAAGATGGTATTAATAGAGTTAATAATGGTTCTAATGAGTTAGCTTCTAAATATAATGAATTAGATAATGGTATTAATACTTTATATAGTAAAGTTAATGGTAGTTTAGATTCTGTTAATAGTTTAAAAGAGGGATCTAATGATGTATCTAATGGTGTTAATGAATTAACTAATTCTACTTATAATTTATATAGTAATTTAATTAATAAGTATAAAGAAAATAATTCTATTATTAATTCTCTTAGTGAAAAGTATAATACATGTATACAAGTAATTAGTATGGATGGAGTAGATGAAACTACTAAGAATAATTGTATGGAAGTTATTAGTGGTTATAATCAATTAAATGGAGCTAATAGTGCTATAAGTACAATTGTTACTAGTAGTTTAGGTATACCTAGTATGGATTATGCAGATTATGCTTTAAATCAAATGAAGAGTACTAAATTAGATAAATTAAATGATGGAGCTAATGCTGTTAGTAATGGTAATTCTTTACTTAATAGTAACTTAAATGAAATGAATAATGGTTTATATGAATTAAAGAATGGTTCATCTTTAGTAAAAGATTCTCTTAATACTTTAGCTAATGGTACTAATAAGATTAATAATGCTACTAAAGAATTATATGATGGATCAAATAAATTATTAGATGGTATTAATTCATTAGATAAAGGTATTAATGAATTTAATGGTAGTGGTATTAGTAAATTAAGTAATTTATCTAATAAAGTAAAAGGTTACTCAAATAAATTTAAAAATTTAGTTAAATTATCTAAATCTTATAATGGATTTAGTAGTGATAATGCGACTAATACTACTTTTATTTATAAAGTTAATTATTAAAAAGAAGAGTAATCTTCTTTTTTTTAAGAATTTGTGGTATATTTAATATGGTGATGATATGAATTTATTTACTAATTTACAACACTTTTTTGGTAATTTATTTAGAAAAGAGAGTAATGAACCTTGGTTAGGGTTTTATTCTAAAGAAGAAAGAAGTATTAAATTTACTAAGAAAACTATATATGAATATTTAAGAGATAATGTTAAAGAAGAAGATTATGATTATATAGCTTTGAATTATTTTAATACTAAGATTAATTATAGAGAGATGTTTAAAAATATTAATATAGCTGCGAGAGGATTAAGATCTTTGGGCGTAAAAGAAGGAGATATTGTTAGTATATGTTTACCTAATATGCCTGAAGCTATATATGTATTTTATGCTTGTAATAAGATAGGGGCAGTTGCTGATTTTATACATCCTTTATCTAGTCCTGAACAAATGAAATTATATTTAGAAGAGAATAAGAGTAGAGTTTTATTCTTAGTAGATTTTGATTATGATAAGATGCATGAAGTTATACAAGGAAGTAAAGTATATAGAACTATATTAGTTTCTCCTAAAGAGAGTATGCCTCCTTTATTATTTGCTGGATATACTTTGACTAGATCTATTACTATGAAAAAACCTAAGTTTGGAGATAGTGATTATATAAGTTGGGTTGATTTTTATAATATTGGAGTTTCTTATAAGAAAGAAGTATCTACTAATATGAAATATGATGATTTAGCTATTATACTTCATAGTGGAGGTACTACTGGTTCTCCTAAGGGTATTATGATATCTAATTATAATTTTAATGCTGAGAGTCAACAAGATGCGGTTAATGTATATGATGTTAGACCTGGAGATAAGATTTTAACAATACTTCCAATATTCCATGGATTTGGATTATGTGTTTGTGTACATACACCTTTATGTTTAAGAGTTGAAACTATACTTATGCCTGAATATGATGCGGGTAGATTTTATAAGATTATGAAATATGATAGACCTCATGTAATACTTGGAGTTCCTACATTATGGGAAGGTATGATGAATAATCCTAAATTTGATAAAGTTGATATGAGTCAATTTAAATATATAATTTCTGGAGGAGATCATTTAACTCCTGCTCAAGAGACTAAGATTAATAATTTCTTACATAAGAGAGGATGTAGAATTAATATTATGAAGGGTTATGGTATGACTGAGTCTGTAGCGGCAGTATGTTATACTTTCCCTGGAGCTAATGAGATTGGATCTATTGGTATACCTATGGTAGGTAATGTTATTAAAATAGTTAATCCTGATACTTTAGAAGAAGTTCCTATAGGAGAAGAGGGAGAAATTATTATTAATGGTCCTACTGTAATGATGGGTTATTTAAATAAACCTGATGAAACTAAAAAAGTTGTTTTTAAGGATAAGAATGGAGAGAAATGGTTAAGAACAGGAGATATAGGTTATATGGCTCCTACTGGATTTATCTATTTTACTCAAAGATTAAAGAGAATGATAGTTGTATCTGGATTTAATGTATATCCATCTCAAATAGAAGACGTTATAGCAGAGCATCCTGCAGTAAAACAAGTTTCAGTAATAGGAATACCTCATAAATATAAAATGGCTGTTCCTAAGGCTTATATTGTATTAAATGAAGGTGTTACTGATAGTGAAGCAAGAATTAGACATGAAATAAAAGAAATATGTAAAGAAAAACTATCAGTTTATTCTCAACCAAAAGATTTTGAGTTTAGAGATACTCTTCCTAAGACTTTAATGAATAAAATTGATTATAAAAAGTTAGAAGAAGAACATATGAATAAAGAGAACAATTAGTTCTCTTTTTTATTGGTATAATTGACTTTTTTACACTTTTATGATATAATGTGTATCGTTATTTAAGGGGGATAAGTATGAATAACGAAACAAGAAATATTCTAAATAATAATATTCATGAAATTATTGATAAGTTTGTTGCAAGAGAGAATAAAAATTCTTTAAGTAATTTAAAAGCTTGTAAAGAGAGTTTATTATTTATTGAAGATCATAAAGATGATTTTGATGATAGACTTGTACGTAAACATGTATATAATTCATTACAAAATATTGATCATTTTGCTCTTATTGATTATTACAAAAGTGATTTTAGTTCTAATGATGCTATAAAGGTATGTGATGATATAGTTAATAAAAATAATGATTATTTAGCTTATTTAGTTGCTGCTACTTATGATAAGGATGTTTTACAAGAAGTTATTGATAAGTATATGAATTATATTGAAAATCCTAAATGTAGCGAGATACCTGGTGTTTTTACTGCTAAATCATTATATACTTTTAGAGTAGTTAATGGTGTTGTTCCAAAGTTTCCAGAATATAAATATGATAAAGCTGGATATGGTCATATTGCTTATAAATTTGCTAGAACTGTATTAGATGAATCATTTGAAAGAGCTGCAAATAAGAATTATAACTCTGAAATTTCTAATGAAGGTATTGATTTTGATAATAAAATACAAGATTTAATGAATGAATATCATGATATACAAGAACAAAAACAAAATTTAAATAATCGTGAAAAAGTTTTATTAAAAGAAATTTCTTCTACTAAAGCTAAAGCTAATGCTGTTAGAAGAAAAAAATAATTAGTTAAAGTACTCATATGGGTACTTTTTTTGATAATTAATTAAATGTTTGTTATAATTATATATATTTTTGAGGTGTATTATGAATTACGATTATGAGATGACTAAACAATTAGAAAATATAAATTTAGGAGAAAAATTACTTCTACATGTTTGTTGTGCACCTTGTTCTTCTGCATGTATTGAAAGACTTGGTGATTATTTTGAGATAGTACTTTATTTCTATAATCCTAATATTACTGATGAAAATGAATATAATAAAAGACTTAATGAATTAAAAAGATTTGTTAGTGATATTAAAACTAAATTTGGTATTAGTGTAGTAGAAGGTAAATATGATCCTAAAGCATTCTTTGATATTAGTAAAGGTTTAGAAGATGAACCTGAGAGAGGTAAAAGATGCTACAAGTGTTATAAATTAAGACTAGAAGATACTGCTAAAAAAGCTGATGAATTAAATATTAAGTATTTTGCTACTACTTTAACACTTTCTCCTTATAAGAGAGTTAATTGGGTTAATGAGATAGGTGAGGATTTAGATAAGATTTATGATTCTACTTATTTATATTCTGATTTTAAAAAGAAAAATGGTTATAAGAGAAGTATTGAATTAAGTAAAGAATATAATTTATATAGACAAGATTATTGTGGATGTGTTTATAGTTTAAGAGATAAAGATTAATTTATCTTTTTTACTTTTAGTGTAGGTTAATAAATGTTATAATGATTTTAGAAGGTGATTAGAAATGAAATATTATTGTATAGGTATAAAAGGAACTGGAATGAGTACTTTAGCTCAAATATTATTTGATTTAGGAAATGAAGTATCTGGTTATGATGATGCAAGAGATCGTAAATTTACTCAATTAGGATTAGAAGAAAGAGGAATTAAGATTTATTATGACCATGATCATGAAATAGATAAAGACACTATTGTTACTTATAGTGTAGCATTTAAAGAAGATCATCCTGAGATGAAAAGAGTAAGAGAATTAGGCCTTACAATTAAACCTTATGGTGAGATTATGGGTGATGTAGTTGATGAGTTTTCTACTATAGGTGTTAGTGGTACTCATGGTAAAACAACTACTTCTTCATTAATTAGACATGTATTAGAAGATAATGGTGGTTGCAACTATTTTATAGGTGCAGGAGATGGAATGGCTAAAAGAGAAAATGAATATTATGTAGTTGAAAGTGATGAATTTAATAGACATTTCTTATATTATCACCCAAGATATTCTATTATTACTAATGTAGAAGAAGAACATATGGAAATATATGATGATATAGAAGATTTACGTAAGACATTTGAACAATTTGCTAATCAAACTAAAGAATTAGTTATCGCAAATGGAGATAATGAAGTTATAAGAAAAATTAATTTCAAAACTAAAGTAATTTATTATGGATTTAATGAAGATAATGATTTAGTTATTAAGAATTGTAATTTTGGATCTAAAAACTCTGAATTTGATTTATTCTTACATGGAGAGTTATTAGGACACTTTGATTTACCACTATTTGGTAAACATATGGTTATGAATGGAGCAGCTTGTATTGGATTATGTAATTATTTAGGAATAGATGTTAAAAAGATACATGATTCATTAGAGACATTTGTTAATGCTAAGAGAAGATTTGAAATTAAAGATTTAATTGATGGTACAGTTATTGTAGATGATTATGCTCATCATCCAACTGAAATTAAAGCTACTTTAGAAGCAGCTAGACAAAGATATCCTGAAGAAAAGATAGTAGTTGTATTTAGGCCAAATACTTATTCGCGTATACAAGATTTTTGTGATAACTTTGTTACTTCTCTCGGTGTAGCAGATAAAGTATATTTAACTGAAGTTGTTGCTAACAGAGAGAAACAAGAGGATTATCCTGGTGTTACTTCTCATAATATTGGAGATAAGATAGAGAATTCAGAATTTGTTGATGAAGATAGTATGGATAAGTTAGTTAAAGAAAAGGGTAGTGTAGTTATGTTTATGGGATGTGCTGATAATTCACATTTGATAGAAAACTATATTAAAGAATTAAAAAAGTAGTTGTTTGAAGCTACTTTTTTTGTTATAATATTTTTGTTAAATGGCCTGTTGGTGAAGTGGCTTAACACACTGCCCTCTCAAGGCAGCATTCACGGATTCGAATTCCGTACAGGCTACCAATTGTTAATAACTAGGGTAACCTAGTTTTTTAAATATGAAGGTGGGTTTATGTATAAAGAAAAAGTTGAATGGTTAAAGAATGCTAGAGAAATGATGAAAGACTTTCCAGTATGTGATAGTTTTGTTCTAGACTATGTTAAAAAAGAAGATGAAGTCTTTAAATATGAATTAAAATCTCTAGGTATAATTATGAATTCTATTAATAATAATCTTGATGATATTGATTATATTAATGAAATTCTTATTAATAGTAAAGATAAAGATATTCAAAATTTATGTTTAGAAGAGATGAATGAGAGAAAGAATAATATTATTAATTATTGTAATTTAGTTGATGACTTCTTCTTAAAAGATAGACTTATTAAACATTTTGATATTTTAAAAGAAGAAAGTGATAAAAAGATAGATGATTATAGTAAACATATATGTACTTATGTTTATAATAATTCTTATGTAAATGCGATTAATAAAGAAAAAAGAAAATTAAAGAATATTAATAGTTGTTTACTTGTATTGAATGGTCGTTGTCCAGAACTAATTAATAATTATACTGATAATTTAAATAAGAAGCATAAATTGACTTTAATATAGTATGACATGTCTTATAATTTTGACATGTTTTTACTTGTAAAAAATTAGTAATTATAATAAAATTATTATAGTAGGAGTTGGTAGTATGAATAATCAAAGTGTTAATAATATTCCTAATCAAACAGTACAAGGACAAGTAGCTCAACCTACTAATCAACCTGTTGCTCAACCTGTTGTTCAAAATACTGTTCCTGTTCAACCACAAGCAGCTACTCAACCAGTAAATAATGTAAAAACTAAAAAGAGTAAATCAGGTGTTGTTATTATATTATTATTAATTATTATTTTAGGGTTAGCTGGTGGATGTTATTACTTTTATGATCAAAATAATCAAACTATTGATTATTATAAAAATTATTATAGTCCAGTTACTGCTGATGAAATGACTAAATTAGATTTAGAATCTACTATAGTAAAGGATTTATATGCAACATTTAGTACTACTGTTGAAGAAGATTATTTTGCTAAAGATTATAGTAGTAATACTATGAAATTATATATTGCTTTGAAGAATGTTAATATTAGAGATTATTTAAATTCTAATTGTAATATGTATGATAATACTAAGTTGCAACATTTTACTTGTTCTGGTAATTTTACTCCTAAAGCTATAGATGAAAATGTTGTTAAACTTAAATTAAAACAGTTATATGGTGATAATAATAATGTAGAATTAACTGATGTTCAGTTATCTAATTCTTGTTATGGAGGATATCAATATATATCTGGTAGAAAACAATTTGTACAAGGTAAATGTGCTGGTAATGTAGAATGTTTAGTTCAAGCAGAAAAAGAATTAATTAGTGCCACTAGTACTAAGAGTGGTGTTGAATTAAGAGAACAAGTTAGATATTATTCTACTAATATTTCTGTTCCTGATTATTTAAAGAGTGGTATTTATATATATAAATTTAGATTAGATAATAATTATAATTATGTATTAATGAGTAAAGAATTAAGCGAGGAGAGAGGTTAATGGAAGTAATTAGATTAGTTACTGGGTTACTAGATGAAAACTGTTATATATTGAAAGATGATAATAATACATGCTTATTAGTAGATCCGGGTGATGATTATCATGATATTAAAGATAAAATAGGAGATAGTAAATTATTAGGTATTTTAATTACTCATTCTCATTTTGATCATATTGGTGCTTTAAGAAATTTTTTAAATAAAAAGAGTATTAAAATATATAAGAAGAGTAATTTAGTAGATGGAAAAGAATATGAAATAGGAGATTTTAAATTCAAAGCTTATTATACTCCTGGACATAGTGCTGATTGTGTTAGTTTCTATTTTGAAGAAGATAAAGCTTTATTTGTAGGAGATTTTGTATTTAAAGGTAGTATAGGTAGATGTGATTTACCTACTGGTTCTTCTGAAGAAATGGCTAAATCCATTAAATTTTTAAAAGAAACTTTTGATAAAGATACTACTTTATATACTGGTCATTATGAAATTACTACTTTAGATGATGAAATAAAAACAAACCCTTACTTGAAATAGGGCTTTTTCTTTGTTATAATAATCGACATATGAAGAGGTATTATTATGCAAGTATGGACTAAAGTAAGAATTAAAGATTTTAATAAAGAAGTTGATTATATTAGTAAGAGTTTTACTAACTATTTATATGGATATGGACCTATTTCTGATATACAAGCTAAATATGATATATCTGATGAAGATAGACATATTTTAGATCAATATGTTGCTAATAGAATAAGTGGCTTACTTATGTTATATATTGCAAGAGATACAAATAGAATAAATGATATAGTAAATAAATATAATGTTCCAGATGCTACTGTAGAAAAGATAGTACCTGAAATAGAAGGATATATTAATAAATAAAAAAAGTAGTTTAACAACTACTTTTTAGCTTATAAAGATATAAACTAATCCTCCAACAATACTTAATAACATAGCAAATGCCATAACTACAATAATAACTTTCATTAATTTGTTATCCATATATTCCACCTCATTTATCATTATAACTTATTTTTTAATATTAGTAAATTTTTTTAACGTAAAATATATTTATTAAAAAATGTCAATTTACACTTGATTAATTATTCTTTTGTGTATTATAATGTAATTGTAGGAGGGTTATAAAGATATGAAGGAGTTAAATAATGTACTTTCAGAACTTGGTATTAGTAAAGTTCGTTTAGCAAAATACTTAGGGGTATCAAGACAAATGCTTTATAATTATTTAGCTTTAGGAGATTTGTCAAAATGGCCTAAAGAAAAGTCAGTTAAGTTATTAACTTTATTAAATCTTGATAAGATTGAAGATTTAAAAGATAAAGAAATTAATGGTGACTATATTATTGAAGTTGAAAATAAATTAAATGAAGGTGTTAAAGATTCTTCAGATAAAGAATATGTATCTGACTTAAAAGGTTTCAATAAAAAAGAACAAGAATTAATGGCAGATATATTTAATTTAATGAAAGAAAAATTAAGTAATGATAAAACTAAGACATCTTTTAATACTTATGTTTATCTATATAACTTTTTAAATTCTATGGAGACTAATGATGAGTTAAGATATGTATTAGCTTATTTCTCTAAATCTTTAGGATTTACTTCTCCTATGGAATTTGCTTTCAATGAAGATAAACAATTTATATTTGAAAGTATTATATTTAGTGCTATGACTTTATATAATGGTGGTGGTTCTTCTAAATCTAAATTAGAAGCTGCTCATCAAAAGTTTGTACAAGATATTGAAAAGAAGAATGAAGAAAAACTATCTCGTACTCAAGAGTTAAATGTAGCTAAAGTACAAGCTCTTAAAGAGTTAGGATTTACTGAAATAAATGATGATAATGCTAATGAAGTATTAGAAAAAATAGCAGAAATTCAATCAAGAAAAGTTTAATACTTTTCTTTTTTTTGTAGGGTAGAGTAGTACTACATAGATTGATAAATTACTCTATTTGTGGTATAATATGTCATTATTTATTGAGGGGGATTATTTGTGAGTGATATAGAAAGAAAAGATTTAACTATTAATGACGAAATGTTGTTATATAGTTTTAATAATATGATGAAAGATCATTTATTAGATTCTAATAATGATGATATTATGAATAGTTTAAAATATTTATGTTTAATTATGGATAATATAGAAAATAATGATCAATTTAAGTATTTATTAGGTTATGTTGCTAAAGAACAAGGATTAATTGATAAGAATGAATATGTATTTGATGTAGAAGAACAATTTAAGATGGAAGCAATAATGCATTCTGCTATGAACTTATATAAACATAAGAATACTAATAAGAAAAAGATAGAAGCAGCACACTATAACTTTGTTAATTCATTAGATCAACACTCTAATTTAGATGAGTTACATTCTATTAAGAATAGTGCATTAAATGAATTAGGATATGATGAAATTAATGAGAATAATGCTAAAGAAGTGTTCGATAATGTTGCTAAAAAACATAAAGTCTTAATTAAAGATAAAAGAAAAAAGTAGGTAATATATTTATCTACTTTTTATTTTGATTCAAGAGGAATTAACTTCCTATAATTGATATTATGTTAACTTCTATAACTTATTTCTTTATATATCAATGTTTTAATGTAGTTCATCATTCGCATCTCTTTGTAACTATCTACATAGTTTGTTTGTGTCATGATGATGATGTGTATGAGTATGTGAATCATAAAACTTAAAAAAATTTTCTTACGCATTATTATCCTTATTATAATATATTATAAGGATATATATACGCGTAATCCTTTATTATATATATTATAAGGATATACGTACGTGTAATCTACTTATTATATATAATATAATGATATATAGTCTATTTTAATTCTTCTAGTAAAGATGTTCCTATTTCTGGTTCATCTAATTTAAAGTTATCTGTTATAGTTGCTGCTATATCAGCAATAGTTGTTCTTTCTTCTAACCTTTTTGGTTCTTTGAAATTACGTGAGTAGAGTATTAGTGGTACTTTTTCTCTTGTATGTCCACTACCCTCTTTAGTTGGATCACAACCATGGTCTGCTGTAATGATTAATAAATCATCTATATTTAATTTATTTATTATGATAGGTATATTTACATCTAATTCTTCAATAGCTTTAGCATATCCTTCAATATCTCTATTATGACCATATACTTCATCAAAATCTGATAGATTTGCCATGCATAGTCCTTTAAAATCTTTATCCATGATATCTAATAGCTTATTTATAGTTTCGTTGTTAGAAATAGCTTTTATACGCTTATTTATACCTTGTTCAAATATATCATTAATCTTCCCTATTCCAATAACTGATAATTTATTTTCATCTAATATATCTAATATAGTTTTATTATTAGGTTTAATTGTATATTCTTTCTTAGATGAATTAATAAATCTATAATTATTTTCATTAGTACCAGCAAATGGTCTAGCAATAATTCTTGATATATTTAGATCTTCTTTATTAGCAGTTAAAGCTCTAATTCTTTCACAATATTGATATAATTGTTGAATAGGAATAGAATCTTCATGTGCTGCGACTTGTAAATTTGAGTCACCTGAAGTATATACTATTAGTGATTCATAATTTCTCTCGGCATTACCTAGTTGTTTGATAATAGAATCGTTATTGCAACAAACATTTCCTATGATTCTTCTACCTGTAATTTTACTTATTTCTTTTAATAGTTCTACATCAAAAGCATTTGGAAATATTTGGAATTCTTCATTATTTTTAACCCCTACTATTTCATAATGACCACTTAATGAATCTACTCCTTTATTTATTGGATGACAAATTGTATAGTATGCTTCTGTTTCAGAGTCATCAGTCATATTTATTAAATTCATAAATCCAATTTTCTTTAAATTAGGTACAAATAATGGGTATTTTTCATTAATATGTCCTAGGGTAGATGCGCCTACTGAGTCATATTTAAATGAATCTTTTGCTTCCCCTACTCCTAATGAATCTAATACTAGTACAAATATTCTGTTAAAACTCATACTTTCAACCTCACTTTGTTTTTCTATTATTAATTATATTTATTATTGTTTTAATTATTAATACTATCAATATTAAACTAAAAATTATATATATAATATTTAAATCTCTTATACTTGTTTTACTTGGTTCAATACATCTACTCCAATCACACCTTGCGGTATTAAATAAGGGAAATGTAACTGTATAAAATAGATTTAATATTACTAGAGATGATATATATACTATTAATTTACTTTTATTACTCATAAATCCTCCTAGATATAGTACACTGCTACCCTTCCTTACTTCTTGGATGGTATTCATTATATTCTTTTCTTACTAATTCATCTGATACTTCTGTATATATTTTAGTAGTAGTTATATCAGAGTGACCTAACATTTCTTGTACTGAACGAAGATCTGCTCCTCTATTTATTAAATGTGTAGCGAAAGAATGTCTCAATGTATGAGGAGACGCATCTTCATTTAAACCTTTTTCTTTCAATAATTTTTTTAATATTTTGAAAAAACCTTGTCTTGATATTGCTTTACCATGATTATTAATAAATAAGTAATCTGTTTGTTCTTTTAATAGTTTATATCTTACTTTTAAATATCTATTTAAATAATCTATAGCATAATCTCCTACTGGAATTACTCTTTCTTTAGAACCTTTTCCCATTACTATTACAGTTCCTTCTAATAAGTCTATATCATTAGTTTTTAAACTTATTAATTCTGATATACGTAATCCTGTCGCATACATTAATTCCAGCATAGCTTTATTTCTGTAATCTAGTGGTGTATCAAGTTTTATATCTAATAATTTATCTACATCTTCTATACTTAGTACTTTAGGAATAGATTTTCTTACTTTAGGTCTTGAAATATACTCAGATATATTTTCTTTAGTTATATTTTGTTTATATAAATATAAATGAAAGTTTTTAATTACTGTTAAATTGTGAGCGAGAGTTGTTGTTTTTTCTTCACTTCTTATTTTTAAGAAATCTTTTATATTATTTGGTTTAATTGTTATTACATTGTTTATTCCTTTAGATGATAAATATTCTTTATATATATTTAAATCATTTCTATAAGAATTTATTGTTTTATCTGATAAACCTTTTTCAAATATACAATAACTTATGAAATCTTCTATCGCATCATTTATATTCATAATAACAACTCTTTTCTTTTTATATTTTATCATTTTGGTATTAAAAAGACAAATTAAAAAGATTATACAAATGTATAATCTTTTTTTTATTAACTTAATGATATAGGTTTATATGATGTTTCTTCTGAAGGTAATTCTTTTTCAAAGTGATCACCTAAATAAGAATCTACTTTTTCAACAAATTCATCTGTTAAATCTTTAAATGATTGTTCTCCATAATGATTAATTAATGCTTTATTAATAAAATATTCATCTGAAATGAAATATGGATCAGCATCATCGTAATATCTACCAGTATATGGTTCAATTAAATCTGTAGATTTAGCTACAACCATTGCTTTATCAAATAATATATCATAAATTACATCTGCTACATTTTGTTGATTTTCTTGTACACATTTTTTTGTTTGTAAAACATCATATAATTCTTTTATTTCTTCTTCACTACTTTGAAATTCATCTATTAAGAATTCTAATGTTTCAGAAGATATAATATCATTACTCATATATAATTCCCCCCATATATGTGACACATTATACCATATTTTGATGGTTTTGTCAATATAAGGTACTTGTTAAAAGGGGTAATAATCACTATAATATAAGTGGTGATTTATATGGACAAGCCTTTAGCTATAAAGCTACAACCTAAAAGTATTAAGGATATTATTGGACAAGAACATTTAATTGGAAAAGATAAAGTATTGACTAATTTAGTTAAAAATAATCATTTGTTTTCAATGATACTTTATGGATTACCTGGTATTGGTAAAACTTCTATTGCGATGAGTTTAATTAATGATTTAGATGAGAGATATAGAGTACTTAATGCGACTAATAATAATAAAAAAGATTTAGAAGTTGTTATTGAGGAAGGTAAAATGTATGGGGGTATTATCTTAGTACTTGATGAAATACATAGATTAAATAAAGATAAACAAGATATATTATTACCTGAAATAGAATCTGGTAATATTATATTAATTGGTATGACTACTGAGAATCCTTATCATTCTATTAATCCTGCGATTAGAAGTAGATGTCAATTATTTGAGTTACTTCCTTTAACTTCTAAAGATATTATTAAAGGTATAAAAAGAGCTGTTAAGAGTGATTTTTTAGATGGAATAGATATTTCTACTAAAGCTATTGAAATGATAGCGAAATTGGCTGGAAATGACCTTAGATCAGCTTATAATCTATTAGAAGTAGCTTACTACTCTACTCATGATCATAAAGTAGATGAAAAAGTAATAGAATCTATTAATTCTAAACCGGTATTCTTTTCTGATAAGAATGGTGATGGTCATTATGATGTATTATCTGGTCTACAAAAATCAATTAGAGGAAGTGATGTCGATGCATCTCTTCATTATGCAGCTAGATTAGTTATGGAAGGAGATTTAGAATCATTATTTAGAAGACTTTCAGTTATTGCTTATGAAGATATTGGTTTAGCTAATCCTAATATTGGTCCTAGATTAGATGCTTGCTATAATGCTGCTATGAGAGTTGGTCTACCAGAAGCTAGAATACCAATAGGTACTATTATTACTGAAATGGCTTTATCTCCAAAAAGTAATACTGCTCATGTAGCATTTGATGAAGCTCTTGCTGATATAGAAAATGGTAATGTAGGAAAAATCCCTAATCATATAAAGACTGATTCTCCTCAATATAAATATCCTCATGATTATCCAGGTGCATATGTTAAACAACAATATTTACCTGATATTATAAAGAATAAAAAGTATTATAAACCTAAAGATGTAGGATATGAAAAAACTATAAAAGAAATATATGAACGTATAGATAAATTAAAAAGTACTAATGATTAGTACTTTTATTTTGTAATATTAATTATAAAATCTTCAAGTAATGATATATTATCTTGATCAGTAGATTTCATTAATATATCTACTTCTTCTAATTTATTTATTATTCTACCCAATTCTTCTTTTGTATAATATCTAGTTAATTCTTTAGTCTTAGTAATCCTATAACTAGATTTTATATTTAATTTAGAAACTATTTCAGAATCAGACATTTTTTCTAATATTTTAACTTGATACATTAATCTTAATTGAGATTCTAATAGTGATATTAATCCAATAACATTAGGATCATATTCTAATAATTCATTAAACTCTTTTAATGCATTCTTTATATTCTTTTCACTAATTGATCTTATTAATGAAAATGTTAAATCAGTAGAATCTCCTAATTCTTTAGTCACTAATTCTTCTATATCTTCTTTTGATATAGTTTTTTCATTAATTTTATAATTAATAAGTTTATTACATTCATTATCTATTTTAGAAATATTATTATTACAATACTCATCTAATAATCTAACTACTCCAGTATTTAGAGTATAACCTGATAATTTAGATTTAATATATTCTTTTGAATCTATTTCAGTATTAATAATATGACATTTCTTAGATAATGTTTTATATATATTAGTTCTTTTATTTAAATTATTAGTTCTAATTATTAATAGATTATCTTCATTAGGATTAGATATATATTTATATAGATGATCTAAATCACTTTCTATATCATAATCTTGTTTAGATATAGATATCTTATCTAACCCTCTTATTATGATAATCTTTTTATCTTGTAGAAAATTATATGTATCTAAGTCTTCTAAAGCATTATATAATTGAGTGTTTTCTAAGTCATAGATAGTTTTATCAATATTTTTAAAATCTAATTTATTTATTAATTCATCTATCTTTTTATCTATAACTAAGTCATCTGTATTTTCTATGTAATAACAATTATTCATTAATGTATTTTTCTACCTCTTTTAATGCTTCATCTAAATGAGATACATCTTTTCCTCCACCTTCAGCAAATGTAGGTTTTCCTCCTCCATTACCTCCAGTCTTAGTTGCGATAAATTTAACTATATCTCCTGCTTTGATAGATGAATTAGATCTAGCAATATATGAAATTTTATCATCTTTAACATTAGCAAATAGTATTAAATAATTTTCTTTACCATTAATAATATTATCTGCGATTTCTTTTAATAAATTATTATCTTTATTATATAATTTCATAATTATAGTAGTTATATTACCTATTACTTTTTCTTTTTCTTTATATGAATCTAAATTATCTAATTCAATTTTCTCTTTAGCTTCAAAGTATTCTTTTTCTAATTTTTTATATTCTTTTTGAACATATTCTAATTGATTACGATAATAGATAATATCTTTGTATGATTCAGGCTTTTCATTTTCTAAATCAACATCAAAGTCTAATTTAATATTTTCTTTTCTTGCTTGCTCTAGCAATTCTTTAGCTTTGATTAATATTTTAACTACTTCATCATTATATGGTTTGATAATGTTATAAAGAGTTCTTTCAATATCAGAACCAGTTGTTGCTTCTACACGATAAACATTACTACCTTTAGATTCTACATTAGTGATTGCTAGTTTAGTAATTTTAGAAGTATTTGTAGTATGAGTACCTCCACAAAGTTCTATTGATTTACCTATTTTAACTACACGTACTTTTTCTTGATATTTTTCATCAAATAAAGCCATTGCTCCTAATTGTTTAGCTTTTTCTAAAGGCATTATTTCAGTAGATACAATTATATCTTTATTTATATAGTCATTAGCAAAGTTTTCAGTTTCGATAATTTTTTCATCAGTCATTTTACCTGGATAAGTAAAGTCAAATCTTAATTTTGTATCATCTACGTATGATCCAGCTTGTCTAATTTGATCAGATACTATTTGTTGTAATGAATATTGTAAGATATGAACTGATGAGTGGTTTTGTTCTATTTTCTTTCTTCTTTCTTTATCAACTATAGCTTCACAATGATCATTTAATTTAATAATTCCATCTAATAGTTTAACTTTATGAATATTTTGTCCATTTGGTCCTTTAATTACATTTAAAACACGAGCTTTAAATTTAGGTCCAATAATCATTCCTGTATCAGCAACTTGTCCACCAGCTTCTGCATAGAAACAAGTTCTATCAAGTACAATATATCCTTCACCAGCAAGTTCTTCTTGCATCTTATCATGAGAGAATATTGCGATAACATTAGATTTAATACGATAAATATTATAAACAAATGAAGACTCTTTTTTGAAATCTAATAATACTTTATTTTGTTCAGCCATCTTAGTAGCATTAGTCATAGACTTACGAGCAAGTTCTTTTTGTTTATCCATATATTTATCAAATTCTTCTTTAGAAGTTGTATACCCTATTTCACTTAAATATTCTTCAGTTAATTCAAATGGGAATCCATAAGTATCATATAACTTAAATGCATCTTCTCCAGATATTGTTTTATCATTCGCGTTAGCAATTATTTCTTTTAATCGTTTTTCTCCTAAGGTTAGAGTTTTTAAGAATAGTTTTTCTTCTGTAAGAATTTCTTTTTCTACTTCTTCTTGTCTATCTTTTAGATATGGGTATGCATGATGCATTACTTTTACTACTTCATCTACTATTTTATACATAAATGGAGTTTCTATACCTATATTCTTACCAAAACGTTCACTTCTTCTTAATAATCTTCTAAGTACATATCCTCTTCCTGCATTATCAAAAGTTGCTCCATCAGCTATAGCAAATGTAATTGCTCTAATATGATCAGCAATTATTTTAAATTCTTTTTGTCCAGAATAGTTTTCTTTAGCTAAAGAATCTATCTTTTCTATTATTGGTTTAAATAAGTCTGTTTCAAAGTTAGAATCTACTCCTTGGAATATACAAGCCCATCTTTCTAATCCAGCACCTGTATCTATATTCTTAGATGGTAATTCATTGTAGTCTTTTCTATCTTTTCCTTCTTCTGAATTGAATTGTGAGAAGACATTATTCCATATTTCTACAAATCGTTCTTGGTCTTCATCTTTTTTAAATAATTCTAATGAATTCTTCTTTTCATTTTCATATTCTTCTCCACGATCATAGAATATTTCAGAGTCTGGTCCACAAGGGCCTTCTCCTATTTCCCAATAATTACCTTCTAGTCTTACTATATGATCTTCATCTAAACCTACTTCTATCCATTTGTTATAAGCATCATCATCGTCGTAATAAACTGTTACATATAATTTTTCTTTAGGTATACCAAAGTATTTTTCACTAGTTAATAATTCAAAAGAGAATTCAATTGCTTCATCTTTAAAATAATCTCCTATTGAGAAATTACCCATCATTTCAAAGAATGTTTGATGTCTTTTTGTAATACCAACATTTTCTATATCATTAGTTCTTATACATTTTTGAATACTAACTAATCTCTTATTATCAGGAACTATTGTTCCATCAAAGTATTTTTTTAGAGGAGTTACTCCTGCATTTATCCATAGAATTGAATCATCATCTATAGGTACTAAAGGTGCTGATTCAACTATTTTGTGTTTATGTTTTTCAAAGAAATTACACCATGTATTTCTTATCTCATCATGTGTCATATATTTCATGTTAATCTATCCTTTCTAATATCTCTTTTAGTCTATTTATTTCATCTTCAGTAGTTGTATTATTTAAAATATAGTAATCTGCATATCCAATAGGCCCACCCTTTTCAATATTTTCTATTTCTGATAAGTCTCTATAGATAATATCTTCTCTTTTGAATGGTCTATCTGGTCTTTTGGCGACTCTTTCATATCTTATTTCTTTATCTACAACTATACATATTAGTTTTAGATTAGGAAATTTTTCTATTAAATATTTATATTCTGACCAAGAATATAATCCATCTATAACAACATTACTTTTTTCTAATGAATTCTTTATATCTTCTTCAGAAAGAATTGCATAGCAAGCTGGACCATGTTCTTTTCTTAATTTTTCACGAAATTCTTTTTCACTTTTACCATCTTCAGTACGTTCTATTCCAGCTTCTCGCATTAATTTATAAGTGATTCCTCCAAAGTATATTTTAGTCCAATTATTTTCTTCTAAATAATCAGTTACTATAGATTTACCACTACCACTCATACCTACTACAGCAATTAATTTATTCATTATTGTCACCTTCTTCACTTCTTGCGATTTCTTTAGCATATTTCTTTAAATCAGCTAGTACATCATTATCTACTAAGTAATCATAATCTTCTATTAAATCTACTTCTTTTTCAGTTATATGTTCTCTTTGTTCTTTAGTAAGATTACTCTTGTAATTAAATCTATCTATTTTGATTAGTACTACATCTTCATATCTCTTTTTAAAGTATTTTATTTCATCTAAAAATCTTAAATCTGTAATTATTACAGTATCAAAAAACTCTTGTAATATTTCGATATCTTCATTACATCTATCAAGTAAAAATGTCTTTTTATTTAATTTTTCTCTTAATAACTCAATACCAAACTTTTGAAGAAATTCACGAGGTTTTTCATCTCTCCTTGAATCCCATTCAAAGTAATCTTCTGCGTAATGATATATTGGTTTAGTTATTTGCATTACACATGGTTTTAAATTATAATTTTTTAATTCTTCTTTCAAGAAATTACCAAATGTAGTCTTTCCTGATTTAGCTTTACCTGTTACTAGATAGATTTTCATATATTTCAACTCCTTTTTAAATAAAAAGACCAATTATAGGAGTGCATTACACGGTACCATCCTATATTGGTCTTAATTTCGATAACGGTTTTCCCGACAGACTCTAAAAGTAGCTTCCTGAAGTTTAAATAGTCTTTCTCACCAACCAAGACCTCTCTATAAAATAAATTATTCAGTACTCATCTTTCGTCAACGTCTTTTAAATATAACATAATTATTTTATCAAATGTTTTTTAAATATTCAATTATATTTTTAAATCTTTATTAACTATTTTTTGTTCTTCTATTATTTCTTTTATAGTACCTTTTTCTTTTATAAATTCAATGAGTATTTTTATACATGCTAGTATAGGTGTAGCAAAGATCATTCCTGCTAGACCTAAGTAATGTCCAAATATTAGTAATCCTACAATTATTATTACTGGATGTAATTCCATAGCATGTCCCATTATTAATGGTTGATAGAAATGGTTTTCTAAATTTTGTACTACGATAATAGCGATTAATGTTAAAATACCAACTGTTGGAGAAATTGTAAATCCTACGATAACTGCAGGTATACCTCCTATATATGGTCCAAAGTATGGGATAACATCTGTTATTGCACAGAATAATGCAAAAATTAATGGTGCAGGTAATCCTGCTATAGCAAATCCTATACTTTGAGTTATAAATACTAAGAACATTATTAATAATACACCTGATACGTATCTTCTTAATGTATTATCTAATCTTTCAGTTAAATCCATATAATTTTTTTGCCATTTCTTAGGTAATAACTTTTTAATTGTTACTCTTAATTTATCAAAATCAAATGATAAATAGATTGCTACAATGATTGATAAACCTATTATTCCAAATACACTAATTATACCTTTACCTGTATTTAGTATATAAGTTGCTAGATTATTAGATATACTTGTACCTAGACTAGCAAGTCCAGAAAATATTTCTCTCTTTGTATCTTCTCCATTTATTCCTATGGCACTAAGTTTGTTACCAGCATGAGTAATAAATGTTTCTATATCCTTGATAGAAGAAGGTATTTGTGTAACTAAATCTTTGATTTCAGTTGCTAGATTTGGAATTATTATTGCTAGTATTCCACCTATTACTCCTAATATTACTAAATATACTAAAAGTACTGCTAATACTCTAGGTATTTTCTTCTTACTAATAGTTTTAATAAGAGGATTTAATAACCAAGCTATTATAAATCCTATAAATAATGGTAAAACTACTTTAAAAATATCAAATATTATAGGAAATATTTTCCATTTATTTAATATTTCTGTAATTAGTACAAATAGTAATAAAATCATTATATAATAAACTATTTTTAGAGTTCTTTTTGATAGTATAACTAATTTATTAATACTTTTATAATCAATTTTATCATTCTTTTTACTTTCCATACACAACTCCTCTATATTATTATATTATATTTATTTTAAATCTTCAATTTATTTATTATATTTGATAAAATAAAGTTGGTGATTAACATGTATACTATTAATGATCAATATATATATAATTATGAAATTAATAAATCTAAATTTATTGGTGTTATTTTTAAGATAAATAGTGTTGATGAATTTAATACTAAATTAGATAAAATAAAACAAGATTATCCTAAGGCTACTCATTATTGTTATGCATATAGATTAATTGATTCATATAGAATTAATGATGATGGAGAACCTTCTTCTACTGCTGGAGCTCCTATATATAATGTTATTGAGTCTAATAATCTATATAATACTGCTATAGTTGTTGTTAGATATTTTGGGGGTATTAAATTAGGTGCTGGAGGATTAGTTAGAGCTTATACTAAAGCAGCTGCTAATTTGATTGATATTAATCATTTTAATAAATTAATTGATGCTTATGAAATAAAAATAGTATTATCTTATGATAATATTAAAAATATAGATAATATTCTAAAGAATTGTAATATTAAAATTATTAATAAATCTTTTGATGATTTAATTACTTATAATATTATTATTAGTAAAGAAGATTTAAATAAATTAGATAATTATTCTTATGAAATAATAAAAGATACTATGTTAGAAGTTAATGCATAGTATCTTTTTTAAATTTTAAATATTTAAATACTTTATCATAATAACATTTAGTACATAGAGCTTCATATTTAATAGTATCATTACTACTCTTAATAACATCTCCACTAAATTCATATTTACCATTTACTTTTCTTATGTTACATGTAGCAATATTACCACAACTACATTTAGTTTCAATAGATATAAGTTCATGAGCTATCTCAAATAATCTTCTTGAACCAGAAAATCCTTTATTTTGGAAATCTACTCTTAGTCCAAAACAATATACGTTTTTATTTAATTTTAAAACTATAAACATTAATTCATCTATTTGTTTCTTTGTTAATAGATGAGCATTATTAATATAAATATCATCACAATCTATAAAATTATGTTTAATTATTTCATATAAATGGTCTTCTTCTTTTATTAAATAATCATATTTTATTTCATTGTTTTCTATTAAGGCTGAATTTAGTACTAAAGTTTTATTTTTATTTCTTTTTAATTGCTCTTTTAATACATTTGTCTTTCCACTATTTATAGTACCAAATGTAAATATTAGTTTTTTCATATTAGAATTTTTTCTTCTTTATCCATATTTTAATTACATAATATAAGAAGAAAATCATTATAATTACAAATAACCATTTTAATATTATAGATATATCTCCTTTAGTATATTTATCTATTATTGCGAATATACTATCAGGGAAATATTTTGCTAAAAAGGCTTTAAAATCAGGTAGTCCTATATTAGATCTAATGAATGATAATATTCTTAATAAAATATCTGTTATTGCAACTATAAATACAAATGCTGAGAAATTTCTAAAATACATTACTACAGCAACTATAATTATTATTAGTAATATTAAATCTATATACATTATGTTCACCTCTATTTTAATTTTATCATATTATTTTAAAAATATATTAACTTGTAAATAGACTTTACATTTTTTTTGACTTTTATTAATAATATTTGTATAGTTATATTATGATATGGAGGATTGGATTATGAATACTCAAGAAAAATATTATAATGATATAGTTTCTAGATCTTGTAAAGGTAAAGTTGTTCCTATAAGTGATTATCAAGAAGAAAAGATTGCTAGAGAAAGAGTGATGGAAAGAAGACGTAGAACTCGTATAAATATTAAGAAAGCTCTTATTTCTGGAATTATTGCTGGTGCTATATTAACTAGTGGAATTGGAGTTACTGTTGATAAAGTTATTCCTGCTATTGGTGATCAATTACAAGTTACTCAAGAAATTGGTAATGAATCTTATGGATTTGATGAAGAATATGTTATACCTAATGCTCATAGAACTCAAGATTCTAATCATTATTTATGGTATGATTATCAAGAAATTGCTAAAGGTTTATTAGAATATGGAGATAAAGATTTTGATAAGAACTTATATTATTGTTTAGACGTAATGGACTCTAAAAATGTAGATGCTGTTTTAGGATTAGTTGAAGATAAAGATCATGATTATAGTTATGGTGTAATGGATGCTGATGGTAATTATCAATCTCGTAACTTTAGACACTATTTAGCAGTTAATAATTATTATGATCCAGATATTAATGTTACTGATGAAGTTTTATTAAATGATGATGAAGCTTATGAAGATGCTATACGTAATTTTAAAAAGACTATGAAAGCTAGAATTGGAATTGAACAGGATTTTGATGAAGCTGAAAAGAATTATAATCAAAAACAAGCTGAACTTGAAGAAATGATGGAAGAACATAATATGGGTGGTCCTCAAGATAAAGGAATAAGGAGATAATTATGGTTGATGTAAAAATATATAATATTGATGATAAAGATTATATGGTAGTAAATGAATTAGATGATAATAATAAACATTATCTATTACTATCTAATAAAGAAGATGAAGATGATATTTTATTTAGAAGAGTTGATAATAATTCATTAGTTCCTCTTGATAATGAAGATGAAGTAGTAAGAGTATTACAATTATTTGATGAAACTAATTAAAAAGAAGTATTATTAACTTCTTTTTTTTATTCTACTTCAAAATTTTCTTCTTTACCTTCTTTATTAACTACTTTAGTAATTGCTTCTTCTGCTTTCTTTAATTTTTCATCACATTTTTTAGATAATTCCATAGCTTTAGTAAATTCAGTTATCGCATCATCTAATGGAACATCTCCAGCTTCTAGTTTTTTTACTATTTCTTCTAATTCAAGTAGTTCTTCTTCAAATGATTTTTCTTCTTTTTTAGCCATTTAATCCTCCTATAATAATAATATAATTACATTAAATATAATATTTACAATAGATATAACTTTATTATTATTTGGTATTGTAAACATTATTGCTGATGCTATTATAAATGCTATTGCTATATACTTTGCATATTTTCCAAAATTAGACATATAATTTTCTGCTTTATTTATACTTTGATTATGTTTTTCCATACATTTTTCTCTTTGATAGCTATTTTCAGATGGATCATCAGAGTATCTTATACTACATGATCCCCACGAATTTTTTGTTTCTAATTTAACCATATTTCCTATATATACAAATCCGTTGAGTATAGTTAGTATTAGTATTAATATTCCTATGATTTCCGCTACATCTTTATTCATATTACTTTTGCATCAATATTACCATCTTTTAATTCTATGTTAATATTGTCCCCTTTCTTAATATTCTTTATACTTGTTATTACTTTATTATCTTTCTTAGTAATTGCATATCCTCTTTGTATTGTTTTTAGAGGACTTAATGTTTCTAATTTAGAAATAATATTAAGATATTTATTCTTCTTTTTATCAAATAATATCTCTGGATTTTGTAATATGATTGATGATTTTATCATTTGATAATTCTTTTCTTTTATATGAATTAAATTTATTAATGAATGTTTTAATCTTTCTTCTAAATTATCAAAAAGCATTTCTTTTGATTGATATATAGTTATTGGATTAGTAAAGATATAGTGCTTTTTTATTTCATCTAGATGTTTTCTATTTAATTGAATAGTATTATTAATTGATTTATACAATCTAATACTAATTTGATTTAAATAATTTAGTACATCTTGTTTTTGGGGAACTGCCATTTCAGCTGCTCCTGTAGGTGTTGGCGCTCTTAAGTCTGCAACAAAGTCGGCTATAGTAAAATCTACTTCATGACCAACAGCAGATATTGTTGGGATAGAACAGGCAAATATTGCTCTAGCAACATCTTCTTCATTAAATGCCCATAGATCTTCTATTGATCCTCCTCCACGTCCTACAATTAATGTATCTAGATTGTAATTTTCAGCATTCTTAATTTGTTTAACTATATCAGTGTGAGCATCTTCACCTTGTACAAGTGCAGGTAAAAGAATTACTTCACATAGAGGCCATCTTCTCTTTATTGTACTGATGATATCCTTAATTGCCGCACCTGTTGGAGCTGTTATAACTCCTATTCTCTTAGGGATTTTAGGTATTTTCTTTTTATATATATGATCAAATAGACCTTCTTCTTGTAATTTCTTTTTTAATTGTTCATATGCTATATATAGATTACCTACTCCATCTTCTAACATTTCATTTACGTATATTTGATAATTACCTGTTTGTTCAAATACTGATACTTTTCCTGTTACTAGTACTTTCATACCATCTTGAGGAGTAAATTTAATATTTTTTGTACTTGAAGAAAACATTATTGCTGAAATTCTTGATGATTCATCTTTTAATGTAAAATAGAAATGTCCTCTTGAATGTGCTTTAAAGTTAGAAATTTCTCCCTTTAAAAACACTTCATTTAGATTCATATCATTATCTATTTTATATTTAATATACTTAGTTAATTGATTTACTGATATATATTTATCATTCATTGTCTTTTTTCCTCATTGTGATAAATTGAATCAAGTACTCCATTTATCATTTTAGGTATTTCATCATCAGAATATAACTTAGATAAATTAATTGCTTCATCTATTACTACTTTATTAGGAGTATCTGTATATAATAATTCATATATTCCTAATAGTATTATTCCTTGATCTGGAATAGATAATCTATCTATACTCCATTTATCTTTTAGATATTTATTAGCTAATTCTACTAAGTCATTTTTATTATTAATTATCTCTTTAGTAGTATTAATAATAAATTCATTAGAATAGTCTAATTCTTTTATTAAGTCATCTACATCATATTTAGAATTAATTTTATCTAATATATTAATTTGATATAGTAATTTTATTATTTCTTGTCTTGATTCAGTTCTTGTCATATTTATCACCTATCTAATTTTATCATATTTATTATTTTTTTAAATCTTTTTTTAGTTCAAATAAGATATTTAGAGCTTCTAGAGGTGTTGTTTCAATCGGATTTATTTTTTCTAGTTTATCTCTAATTATATCTTTTTCGTCATCTATTTCTTCTTCCATCATTTCAAATAGAGAAGTTTGTGTAAATACTTCTTTTTTATTTGATGATTTTTCATAAATATCAAGTATTTCTTCTGCTCTTTCTATTAGTGATTGTGGAAGTTTAGCTAGTGCTGCTACATGGATACCATAACTTTTATCTATAGGACCTTGTTTTACTTTATGTAAGAAAGTTACTTTTCCATTCTCTTCTATAGCACTTACGTGTACATTTTTTAGATTTCTTAGTTCATGTTCTAGAGATGTTAATTCATGATAGTGAGTAGAAAACATAGTTTTTGCTTTAATATTATCATGAATATACTCTAAAATAGATTGAGCTAGAGCCATACCATCATATGTTGCGGTACCTCTACCTAATTCATCAAATAGAATTAAACTATCTCTAGTAGCTTCTTCTATAGCTTTATTTGCTTCTTTCATCTCTATCATGAAAGTTGATTCTCCACTTACTAAATTATCTGAAGCTCCTATTCTAGTAAATATCTTATCAAATATTGGTAGTATAGCCTCTTTACAAGGAACAAAACATCCTATTTGAGCCATTATTACAGTTATAGCGAATTGTCTCATATAAGTAGATTTTCCTGCCATATTTGGACCTGTTATTAATAAGATATTATCTCTTCCTGACATAATAATATCATTAGGTACATATTTATCTTTTAATACTTTTTCTACTACAGGATGACGACATTCTATTAATTTTACTTCATGTTTAGTAGTTAATTCAGGTCTTACAAACTTATTAAAATCTGAAATAATCGAGAATGATTGTAACATATCAATTTCACTAATTACTGAACATGTTTTTTGTAGATCTCTAATATATCTTTTAACTACTTCTCTAATATCCATAAATAATTTATATTCTAAATTAATTATTTTTTCTTCTGCTCCTAATATTATATTTTCTTTTTCTTTTAATAAAGGAGTAATATATCTTTCAGCATTAGCAAGAGTTTGTTTTCTTTCATAACCATACTCTTCTTTAATTTCTTTAACTTGTCCTTTTGATACTTCTATGTAATAACCAAATACTTTGTTATAACCAACTTTTAAATTCTTAATACCAGTTTTTTCTTTTTCTGATTGTTCCATCTTTAGAATAAAGTCTTTAGATCCTCTAGATATATCTTTTAATTCATCTAATTCTTGATTATAACCAGTTTTTATCAAATTACCTTCATGTAATTGAAAAGGAGCATCTTCTTTGATAGATTTTTCTAATAATGAATATAATTCATCAAAAGTCATTATTTCTCTATCATAATGAAGTTCTTCTAATATTTTTTTAATATTAGGAAGTGCTTTTAATGATGTTTTTAATTGAATTAAATCTTTAGCATTTAAATTACCGTAGTTTATTCTAGAACATAGTCTTTCTAAGTCATATATGTTTTCTAATTCATTAATTAGATCATCTCTTAAAATAAATTCAGTTGATAATTTTGATACTAAATCATATCTTCTTTCTATTTCTTTTCTATTTCTTAGTGGATTTTCTATATTATGTTTTAAATATCTTGAACCTGGAGCTGTTTTACATTTATCTAGTAACCAAAATAGAGAGTATTGTCTTGTTCTATCTCTTATTGTTTCAACTAACTCTAGATTAGCTTTTGTATTAATATCAAATTCTAAGTGTTCAGAATCTTTAATAAACTTTGCTTCTTCTAGATGATGCATATCTCCTTTTTTAGTATCAATTATATAATATAATAAATGTTTTAATCCTAGATGAAGTCTTTCATCTTCTATATTTTCATATATATATTCATAATCTTTATCTTCTAAAGAATTATCTGTTATTGTTACTAAAACATTGTATATTCTTCTTAATTCATCAATTAATACTCTATCAGTAGAATCATTTACTATTACTTCTAATATTCCTAATTTAGCTATTTTTTCTTCTATTTTTTTATTATCTGTTTCTAGAATAGTTGTATTTACTTCTCCTGTAGATATATCTACATATGAAATTATCGTTATATTATCTTCTGTATATATTGAACCTATATAATTATTTGATTTAGAATCAATGTTTGAATCTAGTCTTGTACCTTTAGTAATTATTTGTACTACGTCTCTAGCAACCATTCCTTTAGTTTGTTTAGGATCTTCTAATTGTTCTACTATTGCGACTTTAAATCCTTTATCTACTAGATCATTTACATAGTTTGCATATGCATGATGAGGAATTCCACACATAGGTACACGTTCTTCTAGACCAGCTTGTTTTCCTGTTAAAGCTAATTCTAGTACTCTAGATATTTGGATAGCATCATCAAAAAACATTTCATAAAAGTCACCTAATCTAAAGAATATAATACAATCTTCATATTTGTCTTTTATTTCCATGTATTGTTGCATCATTGGACTAAGTTTTGATCTATCTACTTCACTACGTTTCATACCTATTTCCTCCTTGCTTATATATTATATCATTAAAAAAGTAATTCTAAAATGAATTACTTTAATTTATTAAAATTTGAATGCTTTCATTCCAGGATAATTTGATCTATCCTTTAAATCATGTTCAATATTTAATAATCTATTATATTTAGCTACACGATCAGTTCTACATGGAGCTCCTGTTTTAATTTGACCTGAATTTGTTGCGACTGCTACATCAGCTAATGTAGTATCTTCAGTTTCTCCAGATCTATGTGAAACAACTGCTGTATAACCATTTTCATGAGCTAAATTAATAGCATCTAATGTTTCAGTTAATGTTCCTATTTGATTTAATTTAATTAAGATAGAATTAGCTGTATTATTATCTATTCCTTTTTGTAGACGAGTTATATTTGTAACAAATAAGTCATCTCCAACTATTTGAATAGTTTTACCTAATTTTTCAGTATAAGTTTTCCAATTATCCCAATCTTCTTCTGATAGTCCATCTTCAATTGATACAATTGGATATGTATTAATTAAGTATTCTTGCCAAGCTATCATTTCTTCTGGAGTTTTTAATTCATCAGTTTTCCAGAAATAGTAATTTCCTTCTTTGCCAATTTTCTTAGCTTCTTCATACATTTCAGTTGCTGCTATATCCATAGCTAATTTAAAGTCTTGTCCTGGAACATATCCTGCATCTTTAATAGCTTCTACTATATATTTAAGTGCTTCTTCATCATTTTCTAAGTTAGGTGCAAAACCACCTTCATCTCCTACTCCAGTAGCAAGTCCTTTTTCTTTTAATACTTTTTTCAATGTATGATATACTTCAGCACACCATCTTAATCCTTCAGTGAAATTACTTGCTCCTACAGGCATAATCATAAATTCTTGTGAATTTACTGTATTATCAGCATGTTTACCACCATTTAAAATATTCATCATTGGTACAGGTAAAGTAGTTGCTTCTTCTCCTCCAATATACTCATATAATTCCATATCTAGAGATGCTGCTGCTGCTTTAGCTACTGCTAAAGATACTCCTAAAGTAGCATTAGCTCCTAATTTTCCTTTATTAGGTGTTCCATCTATTTCTATTAATGCTTTATCTATTGCTTCTTGATCTAAAGCATTTTTACCTACTAATTCTTTAGCAATTATATCATTAACGTTAGATACTGCTTTTAATACTCCTTTTCCCATATAACGAGATTTATCATTATCTCTTAATTCTACTGCTTCAAATGAACCAGTTGATGCTCCAGAAGGTACTAAAGCAACTCCTGTAGAACCATCTTCAGTAACAACTTTTACTTGTACAGTAGGATTTCCTCTAGAATCTAATACTTCTAAAGCTTCTATTTTTTCTATTTTTAATTCATTCATCTTTATCCCTCCATTATTATTATATCAAAAAAAAGAACTTTAAGAAGTTTTTTCTTAAAATTCTAATTATAAACTTGTTCAGTTTTCATCCCAAATAACTTAGATGTAATATTATTTGGTATAGATGTTACTTTATTATTATATTCATTAACACTCTTATTATATTTAACTACTGCTTTACTTATTTTGTCATTTTGAGTTGCTATTTGTGACATTAAACTATTATATTTATCAGTTAATTTAACTTTATTTTTAGCATCATTATCTATTTTAGTTAAATATTCATCTATCTGTTTATTATATTTATTTTTTGTATTTATATTATATGCATCTTCTAATTTTTTACTAGATTTTTTTAATTTAGTTAATGTATTAGAATCATATTTCATAACTTTTAATTCTGTAATAATATTCTTTGTAATATCTAATTTTTTATCAATTATAATTGATAAATTTGAATATTCATTATTGGCTTTTTCATGATAATTATTTAAACTATTATAATTTTGAATTAAGAATGCGATTATTAAGATTGCGATTATTATAATAGTTATTGTAGTCTTCTTATGTTTCATATATAAATTAATCAATCTCCTTAAATTTCTTGTATAGTTCAATTCTTTCTTTTATTTTGTCTATACCTAGTATTTGCATTATTGAGTATAGATCAGGAGATGCTGTTCTTCCAGTAATTACTACTCTAAATATTTCACAAACATCACCAACATGACCTTTATATGCATCAGGAGCTTTCTTAAACTCTTTATTATTTGATGCATATCCATTATTAACAGAGAATTCTTTTACTCCTTCGAACCATTCTTCATTAGTTTGTTTTAAATTTAGAGTTTCTACATATTTCTCCATTAATGCAATATCATAATTTTTCTCAGAAGTTAATTTAGAATAATTTTCTTTTATAAATAATTCATCTATCGCATATGAAAATTCTTCTCTAACATCTGAATATTTTGAAATATCTTTTCTAGGTCTAGCAGAATCTTTTTCAATACTTAGAAATTTAATCATATTCTCTTTATTTTCTTCTAATAATTTTGCATATTCTTTATCATGTCTTTTAGCCCAATTAAGTGTTTCTTCAAAAACATCTTCTCCACTCTTATGAGAGAAATATGTCTTAGAAATATTATTTAATTTATCTAAATCAAATAATGTTCCACCTATTGCCATTTTATCAAAAGTAAAAGTAAAATCATCTATAGTCTTATCAGAGTTTTGTAAATACCATTCTTCGAAATTAGAATTAAGTATTGTTGCTAGATAAAGTTTAACTGCATCAATAGGAATTCCAACTTCATCGTAATATGATACTTTAGCTTCAGGATCTTTTCTTTTACTTAATTTTCTAATATTTCCATTTTCTTTTTTAGTAATAGCTGCTGTATGTACATATTCTGGTCTTTTAAAACCTAATATATCGAATAATTGTACATGTAGAGGAATACTTGATACCCATTCATCACCTCTAATAACATGTGTTGTATGCATTAAGTGATCATCTATAACATGAGCTAAATGATATGTAGGAGTTCCATCTTTCTTAAGTAATACTATATCCATATCATTTTCTGGGAATTTAATTTTTCCTTTAACACAGTCAACTATTTCTACTTCATTTTTATCATTTCCAGGACTTTTTAATCTAATTACATATTCTTCTCCTTGAGATATTTTATTTTCAATCTCATCTAGAGAAAGATCACGATCTTGAGCATATACTCCATAAATACCTAATTTAGTTTTATTAATTTCTTGCTCTTCACGTATATCAGCTATTTCTTCTTCAGTCATAAAACATGGATAAGCATATCCTTGTTTAATTAAATCTTTTACATAAGTTTGATATATTTCAGTTCTTTCACTTTGGATATAAGGACCATAATTTCCACCTACTCTAGATGATTCATCTGGAATTATATCAAAAGCATCTAAATCATTAAAAATACCATCAACACCATTTTCTACACTTCTTTTTTGATCAGTATCTTCAATTCTTAAAAAGAATATACCATTACTTTGTTTAGCAAATACACTATCACAAAATGATCCAAATAAACTACCCATATGAACAAAACCAGTAGGACTAGGTCCAAATCTAGTAACCATTGCTCCATCAGGTAAATCTCTTTCAGGATACTTTTCTTCATAGTAATTTCTATCTTTATCTATATTTGGAAATAATAATTCAGCTAATTTATTTCTATCTTCTTGATTCATAAATTTATACACCTCATTTGAATTACATTATAATAATACACTAATTCATATAAAAAATAAAGAAAATTATGTACTATATAAATATAAAATGGTTGCCCCAGTTAGATTCGAACTAACGCATATCAGGGTCAGAGCCTGCTGCCTTACCACTTGGCTATGGGGCAATTTAACTTAACTTATTATAACATATTTTTCATAAAAAAAACAAAGCAAAAGCTTTGTTATACTATTTTAAAAATTATATATAAAATTATAAATACAATTATCATTGAAATTATATAAGTATATCCATATTTATTATCATCTTTAACTGAAATAAACTTTATACCTGAGAACAAATATATATTACTAAGTATAAATACAAATAATAATACAATTAAAGATAATTTAAATGATATAAAACTAATTATAGTACATAATACTAAGAATATAGTTGGTAGTACTGTATTTATTGAATATAGACAAAATACTCTTTTAATATTAGATTTAGATTTAAATAATAGTAAATTAACTAAGTATATTGATAGTACTGTTAATCCACTAACTATTATTATAAATAAGATTGCTATTAAGAATATATTTAAATAAGGAATATGTGTCTGTAGAGCAACATTATTAATATTAGCATTATATATAGCAGTAAAATACTCTTTTGTAATTACTCCATATAATACATATAAACTTTTAGCAATACTTAAGATATATATTGAAAAAGCTAATATAAATAATACTATCTGTGTAGATGCTATTACTAGATTAGGTTTATTAGTATATGTTTTAATAGTATCTATTGGTTTAGTAAATATACTCTTGTAGATCTCTATAAATTCATTTAAGTATTTTTTAGTATTTAATTTTTTTTCAGTTTTCTTTCCAGCTTGACAATTACATTTCTCATTCTTTTCTAATAATTTACCACATTTAGAACAATATTTAGCCATATTAACCTCCTAATTATTAAAATAATAATTTAAATTATTAATATCATATATTTTATATTTATCATTTTCTTTTTTTACTATAAATTCAATATTATCTTCCTTAGTCTTTTCTTTAATATTACCATATTGATTAATCTTATATTTATATTTTATAATTATATTTATTTTTACATTCTTATCTAATCTTGTAGATAGTAATCGATAATCTTTTACTTTAAAATCTTTTAATTGTGAATAATATACATTAGTAGTTACTAATAAGTCATTATATATATCTTTTACTTTAGAATCTTTTGTTAATGTAAGTTTTTTAGATACAGATTTATATGAATTAGACTTAATAGAGTTTTTATATAAGGCTTCTAATTGCCCTACTAATTGTTTTGTTAATTGAGTAGATGTTTGTTTAGGTAGATATAGATTATTTATATGAGAATTAGAATTTTTATTTTGTACAAATATCTTTGATTCTAGATCCATATTTTTATATTTAACAGTTACTTTATATTCTCCTATAAATATTTTTTTTATTATATATACATTATATTTTTTATTATTAGCTTTAAGTTCTTTATTAGTTAATTTAATTCCATCTAATTTTATATTATATTCTTTAGGTACTGATAATTTATAATTATTAGAAATTACTTTATTCGTTTTAACTTTCCAATTAGTATAAAATATATATTTTTTACCTTTATTTATTAATACTATTTGTTTTGTTTGATGTTTTTTATTCTTTTTAGTTATGTAACTTATAGTAATAATTGCTTCTTCTTTATTTTTACTATAATTAATATCTTGTACTGTATAATTTATTACTTTAGATAATTCTTTATCTTTTTCTATTACTTTTTTAAATGTATTAGGATTAATAAACTTAGATTCAGTAGCATCTATATACTTAAATCCTTTTATATTATCTTGTGTAATTAATGATTCAAAATACTTAATAGCAATATTTCTTTCATTATATTTTTCTTTTAATATTATTAATGTTAATGAAGTTATAATTAATAATATTATTAATATAGTAATAATAATTTGTTTATTAATACTTATTTTCTTAGGAGAATATTTTAATTCATTACCACAGTTGGGACAATATTTTCTTTTAAATATAATCTTTTTATTACATTTAGAACATTTCATATTATTCTCCTTTCTATTATTAATTTAATTATAACATAAAAAAAAGAATATTTTACTATTCTTTTATTCAATAACTAAAATATCTTCTTTATACTTTTTAGATGTATTAATAATATCTTTTTTCTTGTTTTTATCAAAGTAGAAGTATATTGGTGTATTAGTTAGTATTACAACTGTATTTTTTCTTACTACGATTGCTTCTATTTGATCCCAATTTAGAGTCATTTTAATTCCATAATAAGATGCATCTGTAATACCATGTTCATTTATTTCTACTTCATTTTTAAATTTTACTTTCTTACGACCTCTATATCCCATTAGTACTACTATAAATACTGCGAGTAAATATAGTGCTGCACAGAATATTGCCATCATTGATAAGAATATTGATAAATTTGTTCTTAATATAGCAAATATTGCACTTACTAATAAAATTATAATAGTTACATATAAAGTATGTTCAGTATAAGTATAATCAGTATTCTTTTTATACTTTAAAATATAATTTTTGTTTAGGTTTACTCCCATTGATTCATTCATGCAAGTAAAATAATTCTTTTTAATATTACTCTTAATCTTCATAAAAATACCTCTCTATTCTTAATATTATTTTATTATTATTTATCAAAATAATCAATAGTTTTTATGTAATTCTTTTTTTTAGTACTTGATTTTATATGTTCTCCAATTATATCTGTAACATCCATTATAGATATAAATGCACTATTATCTAGATTACTTACTAAACGTTTTAATTCAAATATTTCTATTCTTGTTAATACACAGTATAGTACTTCTTTGTCTCCTGAGATAAATCCTCTTCCGTTTAATAATGTACATGTTCTACCTAGTTGTTTATATATTTCTTTAGAAAGAGATGTTCCTTTATCTGTTACTATTAGAGCTGCTTTTGTTTGATCTAGTCCAGATGATACCATATCTACTACTTTTGATGTTATAAAGTACGTTAATATTGAATAAAGTGCTCTATCTAGTCCAAATAATGTACCTGCTAAGGAATAGATAAATAAATTAAATATTAGTACTATTGAACCTACTCCTAAATTTAATTTCTTTGATAATACTATAGCAACTGCTTCAGTACCATCTATAGCTCCACCTACTCTTATAACTGTTCCTACTCCAATTCCTAGGATTGCTCCTCCAAAACATGTTGCTAATAACATTTCGTCTGTTATAGGTTTTAAAAATTCTAATAATTCTAAAACTATAGAGAATAATATCATTGCATATAATGTTCTTATTAAGAATACTTTACCTAATCTTTTATATCCTACATAGATAAATGGAATATTAATAATACATACTAATAATCCTAATGGAAGATGGGATAATTTATTAATAATAATAGATATACCTACAACTCCACCATCTAAGATAGTATTAGGTATTAATAAAGAACGTAGAGCAAATGCTGCTACTATAGCACCTATAGTTAAAAATATGTATGATAATAATTTGTTTTCTTTCATAAGACTTCTTCCTATTCTATATAAATTATAATATTTTTAATAATTTTTTACAACCTAAAAATAGAGATAATTCTCTATTTATTTTTTAGGTATAATTGTAAAACTAACTCCTTTTTTCTCATTCTTAATAAATATATCATAATTCATTAAATTAAGTGTTTTCTTTACTATTGATAATCCTAGTCCAAATTGTCCTTTAACACCTTTTCTAAAAGGAGTAAATATTCCTTCTAGTAAATTATCATCTATTTTTTCTCCATCATTATATAGTATTACTCTATTATTTTTTAGAGTAACTTTTATCTCTTTTTGAGCATATCTAATAAAATTACTTAATAAATTATCTAGAATAGTTTCCCAATTATCTATAGTTCCATAATACTTAGATTTTTTATCAGATTCTACAATAAAATTAATCTCTTTATTAGTAAATTTAAATTTATTAACTTCTTCTTCTACTATTTTTCTTAAATCTACTTCTTCTATATCAAATTTTTCTATTCCTTTTAAATAATCTAATTTATTTAAATATAATAATGATTGTACTTTTTGTTCTAATTTATTAGTTTGTTCTTTAATTACTTCTAATGCTTTATCATTATCTTCTATACCATCATCCACTGCTTCTATATATGATTTTATTACAGATATTGGTGTTTTAAAATCATGAGATATATTTTGATACATTTGATTTCTTATTTCTCCTTGATTTTTAAGAGAAAGTCTCATATCTTCTATAGCTAGAGATAATGATTTTATTTCATCATCTACTTCAAAATTAATATTATGATTAAAATCATCATTATCTATATTATCTATTTTTAATTTTAGTTTTTCTATCTTTCTAACTATCATAGTTGACCATAGTACTAATAATATTCCTATTATTAAGAATGTTAATATTACTATTGGAAAGATTTTAGAAATCATTTTAGTTTTTTCTTCTTTAATATATGTATCATCTGTTAAAGCTATTCTTATTTCATCATTAATTTTAATTTTATAGTAATAGTATGTTTTATTATAATAAACAAATTTACCTTGTTCTTCTCTCATTTTATTAGTTAAATCTTTAATATCTTTATATCTTATGATATCTTGAATATTTTCTGATGTTGATACTACATCATTATTTATATCGATATAGGCTATTTTAGTATTTAGTAGTGATTTGTCTACTTGATCATTCATAATACGAAGAGGTTCTCTTAAATAACTATATATATTTGATTCTAATACTGGCATTATCATTCTAGGTAGTACTATTCCTAAAGATGTAATTATTATTACACATGCTACTGCGACTACCCATAGTAATTGATTACTTAATTTAAATGTTTTATTCATTGTAATCTATATCCATATCCATATATAGCAGTTAAATTTAGTTTAGGCATCTTCTTTCTTAATCTTCTTACTAGATCATCTACTACTCTATCAGAACCAAAATAGTCATTTCCCCATACATTATTTAATATTTCATCTCTTGAAAAGGACTTAGATTTATTATTTATAAATAGTAATAATAGATCAAACTCTAAATTAGTTAATTTAATCTCTTTATCATGTTCTGTTACTATTCGTTTATCTATATCTATTAAATAATCTTCGTAATTGATTTGTTTACTTTTAGTGTTTTTATATACTCTTTTAATCATATTATTAACTCTTAATACTAATTCTTTTGGAGAATATGGTTTTGTTAGATAATCATCACTACCTAGTTCTAATCCTAATATTTTATCTAATTCTTGATCTCTTGCTGAAGTAAATATTACTGGAACTTGTTCATCTTTCTTTCTAATTTCTCTTATTATGTCATATCCATTAATATCATCACTTAACATTATATCTAATATCCATAAATCTGCTTTTTTACCAATATAATTAAGAGCATCATTTCCTTTAGAAAAGACTATACATTCATACTTTTCTTTTTCTAAATATAGTTTTATTAAGTTTGCTAGATCTTGTTCATCTTCTACTAAACAAATTGTATACATATAATCACCTACTCATTAATAATATATCATAATTGTGTTATTACTATGATAAAATTATGTGAAATTATAAAAAAAACTATATAAAAAATATATAGTTATTTTAAATTATTTAATTTATTAATTGCTTCTTCTAAAGTTTTTACTTCAATTAATTTAATTTTTAATTTATGTTTTTTTACTACTTTTTTTGCATCTTTATAGTTTTCTCCTGCAGGTACTAAGAAATAATCTGCTTTTTTATTAGCTCCCAAAACTTTATATTCGATACCACCTATAGTACCAATAGAACCATCTTCTTCCATAGTTCCAGTACCAGCAATTGTCTTTCCTTTAGTAATGTCTTCTTTTACTAGTTTATTATAAATACTAAGAGCAGTTATTAATCCTCCAGATGGACCTGCTTCATTAACAGCAAATTTAACATTTACTTTAGGATCTGTTTCATATTCATTAACAGTAGTAGCATAGATTCCTACTATCTTAGAATTATCTTTATCTTTATATATTTTTGCTGTAATAGTTTTTTCTTTATTATTTCTTAATAACTTAAATGAAATAGTATCTCCTACTTTATATTTATCAATTTCATTTCTAATATCAGTAATATCAGTAATTTTTTTATTATTTACTTCTACTAATTCATCTCCTACTTCAAAATCATTTTTATATTTAGGGTTTTTAGTTAAGATAAAATATTTTTTACTGATTAGGTTTACTTCTTTATTAGCAAGTTTATATGCATTGTATATAGCATTATTACTTGATTGATTTAAATATATTTTATTTCTTTCATTTATTTCTTCTACTGATTCTTCTTCAGTATATTTATAATTATCTTCTTTTTCTCTAGTCCATGAAGGAATAATATAAGAAAGTAGATAAGATACTACTGTTCCATTTAATTCAGTTACATAACTTATATTAAATGTTCCTTTTTCTTGGTATGCATTATCTACTTCTACTCTTTTTCCTATATTTTTTATTCCTCCTCCAGTAATTATATAGTAATTAACTGGATATAAAGATATTATTGTTATTAATAATAAGACTATTAGAAATTTATATTCTTCTTTTATGAATTTTATTGTATTGTTAATTATTTTTTTCATAGTAGTCTCCTTTTATTATTCTTCATCGTCATCACTTTCGTCATCGGGTTCAATAACCCCATATAATTGAATATAGAAATTATCTTCAGACCAGGTCATATTATTTACAATTCTTTTGTCTATTCTAATTCTAAATTTAGTAGTTGCTTTAAATGAAGTACCTTTTCCTGATCCAATGTACAAGTTTTTATTCCAACTTGGGTCATTATCAATTACTTTTTTTGCAGTTATTTCACCGTTTTCATCTACGGCATATTCATAACTATCTTGAACTAGTTCGTGTTGGATGTTTGTTTGATGTAATCTTTTGCCTTTTTCCCAACTAAAATTAATACCATTGATTATGTTATTTGAGTAATCTACTACTGATATAGCATTTGACATGTTAGCTATGTTATTTAAGAATAAATTATCTTCAGTATGTTCTGCAGCTTCTGTTGATATAGCGATAATCAATGGTGTTTTTGGTACTAGTTTATCAAATACATTAACTTCTGGATCTTCAGGTTCAGCTGTACCTTCTTCTGGATCTGGATCTAATAGATCATCTGGGTCAGGTTCTTCTTCCTCATCTTCTCCTGATAAAACAATATCATCAGTTGACCAATAGCAATAATTAGCATCACATTGTTTACTCTTCTTAAATGAATCTTTAAATATATCTAATGATATAGCATATGGAACTATTTCATCTAATACAAATCCGTGACATTGAAGTGGGAATTCTTCTTCTGGTTCATCTTCTGAGTTTTCTTCTATTTCTAAATCATCTAATGTATTAACATATGCTTGATCTATAGATGTTGGAGTAATTATATATATACCATATTTTTGTTTAACATCAGGATTATCAAATCTAATATCTAATTTTAAGAAATCATTACTCTTATCTATATTTATATTACCTATTTTAGTTTGATAAATTTTATCTTTATTTTGAAGTTCATATCCAAATGAATCAAAATCTATTGAATCAACTGTACCGCTTTTAAATCGATTTTGAGTTTTTCCAACCGAAGAAGTTGAAATTATGTTTGCTGGTTCTCCATATCCTATGAAGAATTTATCTCCATAGTGAGTAGCTGCGGATTCAATATTATAATTATTTACTTGTTTTAATATTCTTAATTCTTTAGTTATACCATTTTTAAAGTTAAATGTAATTACTTGAACTGAAGTGGCATTTGAGTAGAAAATATTGTCTTTTACTCTTGCACTATCATTATATGAACTGTTACCTGGTACACATGTCCAAGTTTCAGCTTCAAAAGTATTACAATCAGCTTGATATAAATCTTTTGGAGTATCTGTAACTGTCTTTGAAACAGCTTTTTTACTACCATTTATTGATATTGATTGTAGACCATATTCTACTATATCTCCTAGTATTCTTTTTGTTAATTGTGATTTTTGTGTTTGAATTTCTAATTTTTGTTCTTCTGTATCTCTGGTTGCGGATATAGTATCTAATATATTATAAAGAGATACTGTTATTAAAGCAGCTAGAACAAAACATAATAATATTTCTATAATTGATATTCCTTTATTATTTAATCTTTTCATAATTACCCCCTCTTTAACTCTATAGTTGAATATGCAGACATAAATTTATTTTTTTGGGTTTCACTACTATCATCTGATAATTTTCCATATTCAGCTATTATTCTATATTTTGCGCCTTTTACTGAAGGGTACTTATATGCTGGTAAATAATCAATATATCTCTTAGTATGAGGTGTTATTTCAGAATGGATTTGAAAATATATTAATGGTTTTTCTGTTTGTTTTTTTGGGTCTGTTTCATATAGATCTAATTCTTTCTGACTTAATTTTTTTCCTAGTGATGTTTTTTCCATCTTACCATTAACTTTAGTAACATTTGCGGCTTTTTCAAACATACCTACATAAGTTTGATTTGCTGTTTTACCTTTGAATTGTACTACTTTAGCATCTGATTCAGTTTTTACATGTGCTGTTGTTTCTAAATTGTATTTAGTTATATATATATGATAACAGTTAGTTGTTGCGATATAACCAAGCATTAAATTCTTATATTCATCTGTTACAAATGGACATGCACTCTTAGTACAATAAAATTCAAAACCTCCAAATTTATTAATATATTCTTTAATAATATCCCATGAACCATCATCTACTACTTTATCATCTTGAATAAAACGTTTCATCCAATAAGAATTGTATTTTGAATCTACATCATCAAAGAATTCTCTTTCTTGATATTTACCCCATATTGGATAAAAATTTGCATATATAATTGTAAATATTAGCATTACAAATACTGTTACTACAAGTGTTTCTGCTAATACAAAACCTTTTTTATTAATTTTCATTTTAACACCCTTTTTCTATTGTTAATTTTCTAAAAATATTATATAATAAATTATAGTAAATTACCATAGAAAGAATTAAAAGGGGTATAATGTATGGCGCAAAATACTGTAAATAAGACAACTAATACAAATCAGCCTGTTAATAATTTACAACCTACACAACAAGTCCAAAACACTGTACAAACTAATACAAATGCCCAAGCAAAAGGTGTTCAACAACAGGTAAATGGTCAAAAGCCAGGTGCTCAACAACCACAAACTCAAGCTCGACTTGTAGATCCTGCCGGTCCTCAATATGATGTTAAGACGGTAACAAAGGGTGTCGAGTCTTTTATGGTGTCTTTTAACTTTGCTAAAACCCCTATTACTCAAATTGCTGATTATATAATTACTCAAGCTTCTAAACATAATGCGTCAGATATCCACTTCGATCCTAGAGAAGATGGTATGATGGTTAGATTTAGAATAGATGGTGATTTACAAGATTATACTTTTATACCTTTAGCGTATGAAAGAAATCTTACTACTCGTTTAAAATTATTAGCTAATATGAATATTACTGAATCTCGTTTACCTCAAGATGGTGCGATTAAAGGTACTTTTGGTGGAACTTATTTAGATATGCGTGTTTCTGCTCTACCACTTAATGAAGGTGAAAAGATAGTTATTCGTATTTTAGATTATACACGTAGTTTACAAGGTGTTGATACACTTGGATTTAATGAAGCAAACTTAATAAAATTAAAACGTATGATGGGTATTCCGAATGGTATTATTCTAACTACAGGAGCAACTGGTTCTGGTAAATCAACTACTACTTATTCTGTTTTACAAGAATTAAATAAGCCTGAAGTTAATATAATTACTGTAGAAGATCCGATAGAAATGAATATTGAAGGTATAAATCAAGTTCAAGTTAATGCTGAAATTGGAATGACTTTTGCTGCGGCATTACGTTCTATCTTACGTCAAGACCCTAACGTTATACTTATCGGAGAAATTCGTGACTCTGAAACTGCTCAAATTGCTGTACGTTCAGCCATAACAGGACACTTAGTTCTTTCTACAATCCATACTAACAACTCACTTGCAACTGTTGAACGTTTATTAGATATGGATGTTGAGCGTTACTTATTATCTACCGCAATGGTTGGTATTATTTCTCAAAGACTTGCTAAGAAGTTATGTCCTAATTGTCATATTATGAGAGATGCTACTCCATATGAAAAGAAAGTATTTAAAACATTCTTAAATAAAGATATTATTCAATTACCTGATGCTAATCCTAAGGGATGTGAAAAATGTCGTAAAGGTTATAAAGGACGTATTGCTATTCATGAAGTATTAGAATTTGATGATGAATTAAGAAGTGCTCTTAACAATTCTAATTTAACTAAAGAAGAATTAGCTCAAATGGTATATAATGGTAAAACAATTACTTTACTACAAGATGGTTTAGGTAAAATACTTGAAAATCTAACTTCTTTTGAAGAAGTATATCGTGTTATAGAAATTGAAACAGATAATCCTCAAGAAGATGCATTATATGGACAAAATTTAACTACATCTTTAGAGAAGAATAATAATACTAATCAAAATGGTCCACTTGAGACTGTTCAAGATAAAGTTAAAAATGATAATATACAAAGTGCTGCGACTAATGTAACTGCTGGTGCTGCTACAAGTAATACTCCTACTCCTCAACCTACTACTGATGAAAAGATTGAAACATTAGAAGAAAAACCTACTAATGAGACAGGAAGTGAGGTTACTAAAGCTACTACTTCAGTTTCAAATGAAATAATTAATAAGCCTGTTGAGTCAGTTGTTTCAGCAATACCAGAATTAAACTTAGATACTCCTAAGAAAGAAAATGAATTTGAAATACCTGATAGTTTAAAGTCTAGTGAAATTAGCAATAGTGCTCCATCATCTTTCTTAAATATTAAAATACAATAAAAAAACAAAGAATTAATTATTCTTTGTTTTTATTATGTTATAAATTTCATCATTTATATCTTCTATAGTTCTTATTTTATTATCTTTAATACATTCTACTTTAGACCAATTATATAATTCAGATAATTCTATATAACATTCTTCTGATTGACGAAGATAATTTTCATCTTTCTCATGCTCATCTATAGATTCTCTATTCTTCCTTAATTCTAGAGAATATTTTAATGGCATATGTAAAAATATTGTTAGATCAGGTTTTGGTAATCTTAGTAACCAGTATTCTAATTTATCAATCCATTGATACATATTAAATCTCTCATCTGGATCAGTTATTTTACTACCTTGATGCGCTAAATTAGAAGTTGTATATCTATCTAATATTACATAATATCCTTTTTCTAAGTATTCTTCTATTTTCTTCATATTATATTTTCTATCAGCAGCATAATATAGGCAAATTACATGAGGATCTACATTTACTGCTCCTTCGTCAAAATATGATTCAGATATTTCTTCTTTACCAAGATAAGGTCCTCCTACTATTTTACCTGTAGGTGTATCATACATTGGAAAAGAAAACCTAATACATTTAATCTTATCTTTTTTTAATCTTTCTTCTAATAATTTACTTTGAGTTTCTTTTCCAGAACAATCAGTTCCTTCTATAACTATAATTTTACCTTTCATAAATCCTCCTATGCATCAATATTATTATCTTTATCAAATGGTACTAGTAAGCATTTTCTACTTGCTAGATAATCACACATATGAACAAAGTTTTGATACTTAGTTTTAGGAGGCTCTAATACTTCATTACCATTATAATCAGTAGTCCATGGACCCATATGAGTCTTTATAACATCTGCCATAAATTGTGCATCTTCACTTGATAATTCTAATTCTTCATTATTATCTTTAATGAAGTTTGCCATTAATATTGGATGATCAAATCTTGTATACTTTTCTTCTGGATTTCCTAATTTTAATCCATCATGTACTAATAATGACATTAACATTAAATCTTTTTCATGATTTGTATATTTATCACCTATTGAAGGATTTGATAGTAATTCTTGCCCTATTCTCATCGCAGCTTTAGAATGTCTTAATAATCCACCTTCTCCTTGAGCATATTCAGGATGATATTTACCAGTTGAAGCTGCTGGTACATGAAACCAATATTCAGGTAAATTATCTATTATTAATAATAAAGACTCTTTTAATTTAGGATCTTTAATAAAACTTAATTCTTTAGTAAATTGTTCTTCATACATTCATATCACTTCCATTAATAATTGTACTATTATGTTATTACTAATATACCATAAATTTTCTGGTATATAAAGATGATTATCTTTTTCAATAAGAAGACCTTTTTCTATTAATTTATTATAATTATAATATTTAGATAAAGGATTATTATATTTAGTATTAAATTTATTAAGATTTATTCCTTCTTTTAATCTTAAGTTTAATAATACTTCATACTCTATTTTATCTTTTGTAGTTAAATACTCTATTGATTTAGAATTAATGTAATTAGAATCTAAATATTTAGTTATTGATCTAGTTTTAGTATATCTAGTATTTTCTATATATCCAGCTGCACTAAGACCAAAACCATAGTATTCTTCATTATGCCAATAAACTAAATTATGCTTAGATTCATATCCCTTTTTAGCAAAATTACTTATTTCATAATGATTATATTCAGTTAATTTGTCACATATAAGTTTATACATTTTTTCATCTAACTCTTCATCTATTGGTTTAGTATCATTAATACTTAGTTTAGTATGATCTTCTATAATTAATGAATAAGTTGATATATGAGGAATATCTAAATCTATAATAAAATCTATATCTTTCTCAAGTACATTTAAAGTTTCATTAGGTAGAGCATACATTAAATCTACATTAATATTACTTAGTTCTATTGTTTTACAATACTTAATTATTTCTTTAACTTTGGTTATTGCCAAGGATCTTTCTAGGAATGATAGATTATCTTTATTAATAGATTCTAATCCAAAACTTATTCTATTTATACCTACTTGTTTAAATAAATCTAGTTTTTCTTTTGTTATAGAATCAAAATTACATTCTATTGTGTATTCATAATCATTATCTTTCTTTAATATAGATAATATATTAAATAATTCTTTTAATTCTTTTATATTTAGAGAAGATGGTGTTCCTCCTCCTATATAGATTGTTTTTAATAATTCATTATTATATGTTGATTCTATATCTTGTTTTAATTCATTTAAGTATTTATTAACTATGGTTGAATCATAATATATTTTAGAAAAGTCACAATATGAGCAAATATTATTACAAAAAGGTATATGTATGTAAGCAGAAGATATCATTTATTATCTCCTGTTGAAAGAATAGATAAAAATGCTTCTTGAGGTAGTTCTACACTACCTACTTTTTTCATTCTCTTTTTACCTTCTTTTTGTTTTTCTAATAATTTTTTCTTTCTAGTAATATCTCCTCCGTAGCATTTAGCAAGTACATCTTTTCTTAGAGCTTTTACTGTTGATCGAGATATTATCTTATTACCAAGTGATGCTTGAATTGGTACTTCAAATAATTGTCTTGGTATAACTTCTTTTAATCTGTCTACTATTTCTCTTCCTCTATTATAAGCAAAATCTTTAAATACTATTACTGATAAAGCATCTACTATTTCACCATTAATTAGGATATCCATTTTTACTAATTTTGATTCTTCATATCCAGTTATATCATAATCAAATGAAGCATATCCTTTAGTACATGATTTTAATCTATCAAAGAAATCAAATACCATTTCTGATAATGGTAATTTATAGTCTATTTGTACTCTTGTTGTATCTATATAATCCATATTTATGAAAGTACCTCGTTTATCTTGACATAATTTCATAATATCTCCTATATAGTCTGATGGTGAGAAGATTGATGCTTTTACAAATGGTTCTTTTGTTAGTTTTATTTTTTCATTTTTAGGCATTTTATATGGAGCATCTACTTCTATTTCTTCTCCACTTGTTAATAAAACTTTATAAATAACTGATGGAGATGTTGCGATTAAGTCTATATTGAATTCTCTTTGTACTCTTTCTTCTATTATTTCCATATGTAACATACCTAGGAAACCTACTCTAAATCCAAATCCTAGTGCTGCGGATGTTTCTGGTTCAAATGATAGAGCTGAATCATTTAATTGAAGTTTTTCTAGGGCTTCTCTTAAATCATCAAACTTAGTTGGATCTATTGGATAAAGTCCTGAGAAAACAGTTGCTTTCATGGGTTTATATCCTGGTAGAGGTGTATCTGCAGGATTCTTTTTAGTAGTTATTGTATCTCCTACGTGAATATCTTTAATACTTTTAATTGAAGCATATATATAACCTACTTCTCCTGGTGATAGTGATTTTACTTTCTTTTCATATGGAGTATCTATTGATATACCTAATACTTCATATGTTGCTGATGTTTTCATCATTAGAATCTCATCACCTACATTTATTTTTCCATCTACTACTCTAACACTAGTTATTATTCCTCTATATGTATCAAATTTAGAATCAAATATTAATGCTTTTAGAGGAGCTTTTTCATCTCCTTTTGGAGATGGAATCTTTTTTATTACTTCTTTTAATAATTCTTCTACTCCTTCACCTGTTTTTCCTGATGTTAATATTATTTCTTGTTTATCAAATCCAATGTTTTCTAATTCTTCTATACATTTATCAGGATTAGCACTTGGTAAATCTATTTTATTAATTACTGGAATTATAGTTAAATTATTATCTAGAGCTAAATATAAATTAGCTAGTGTTTGTGCTTGAACACCTTGAGTTGCATCCACTACTAAAATTGCTCCTTCACAAGCAGCTAATGATCTTGATACTTCATACGAAAAATCTACATGACCTGGTGTATCAATTAAATTTAAATAGTATTCTTCATCTCCATAATTATATGTTATTTGTACAGCATTTAATTTTATTGTAATACCACGTTCTCTTTCAATATCCATGTCATCTAGCATTTGAGACTTTAAATCTCTTGCCTCTATCGCATTAGTTTTTTCTAATATTCTATCAGCTAGAGTTGATTTTCCATGATCTATGTGAGCAATTATACAAAAATTTCTTATGTTTTCTCTTTTCATTTGGTGCTCCTTTCAAGTTATTTAATTATATCAAAAGTAGACAAATATTTCTACTTGTCTACTCACTATATTTTATTTTACTAGATTTAAATACATATGTTCCTTCACTAGACTTTTTAAATCTATAAATAATTTTAGAATGTTTTTCAAATTCATTGAAATCTAATTGAGTATCTGCACTTACTCCTTGTTTTTCTCCTATTTTAACAGTTTTCTCATAATCTTTATATAAACCACATGTATATGTTTTAGATTTATTTTCTGTACATTGAGTATAAATAATATTTTCTACTAGTTCTATTTCATTTTCATTTACTTGAGTAGCTTTAGTTAATTCAGAGAAGTATTTCTTTGCGATTGGTTTTAATTCTTGTCTAGGATTCTTTTTATTAAAGTAAATACTATATTTATTTAGAGATTCATCATAAGTTAAAAATCCACTATTATTACCTTTTTTATCTACTTCTAGGAAAGTATAATATATATTTACTTTTTTATCATATGTAATATCATCTCCAAAGAATTTATTCATATAACCAGATATTTTTTCCATATTTAATGTATATTTTTCTAATTGATTATCTCCATTTGTACCTGTATTAAAGAAATCATTATTTTGAATAAATGATAATGCATAATAGAATTTATCATAATTACTAAAGTCTTTTATAGTAACATTAGGTTCTTTTATAAATTTATCATATCTTATTCCATTCATACCATAAGTTACTCTTGAATATAATTCTTGTACTTGTGAACTCTTTATATCTAGATTAGTATTAACTTCTTTTGGTTTTTCTTTAGGATTAAATATCAAATATACAATAAAGAATACTAATAAACCTACTACTACTGATACTGTTATTATTACTATTAAAGAAAACTTTTTATTAGCAGTATTATCTTCTGCTTTGTTTTCTAATTCATTACCAAATGTCTCATCTTGAGGAGTTTCTTCTTCTGTAGGTGTATCAAAAGATATTGTATCTTGTTCATCTCCTAGATCTTCATCTAAATCTTCATCTTTAAATTCAAATTCATCCATAATAATTAACTCCTATCTTATTCTAATAATATAATAACATAAAAATTAAAAAAAGAATATTAAATATTCTTTTCTAATATACAAATATTTTTATTATTTAGATCTATCTTTTTAATAATAGATAGAAATTCTTTATAATTCAATGATTTAATTATATCGATAATATCATATATAGGTTTATCATATTTATTTATAAAACTAGTTAATACACCTGACATATAATATTCATCACAACTACTAGCGATTATATCAGCTACAAAGACTTTTTTCTTTCTATTAAATGTATTTTCATCGGGAATTAGTTTTAATGTATTATCTATCTCTTTTACTAATTTATCTATTTTATTAGAATCTGCGACTACATTAAGTGTTGTGAAATTATCTATATCATCTGTAAATACATTAATTCCTTTAAATGTGTTATCTTCAAAGTTTCTTAAATAAAAGTCTTCTGTTTGTGATAATAGTGTATCTAAGTATAAAGATAGATATATATCTAATTTATAATCTGGTAATTTCTTTAGATTATCTTTATTAATCTTAATAGTATAGATTAATTTATTCATTTCTACATTACGTTTAATTATAGTTTTATTCTTTATAACTTTGTCTTTTTCATCTATTTCTTTTCTTTTGATATCTTCACTTCTTTTGATATGATCCATCTTTTTATGTATTATTTCCATAGCATCATCTATTTTGAATTTACCTGTTATTACTATATGCATGTTATTTGGTACATAAAACGTGTTATAACAGTCATATAATATCTTAGGAGTAATCTTACTTATTGATTCAATTGATCCTGCGACAGGGTCTTTATAGCCTGAAAATGAGAATACATTTCTTCTTGATTCTTCTACTAAGTTTATAAAGAAATTATCTTGTCTCATTTTTATTTCTTCTGCGATAATACCTTGTTCTTTATTAATATTTTCTTCTGTAAAATATGGAGCATTTACAAAAGATATTAAATATTCTAAATCATCTTTAAAGTTTCTATTACCTTCACATAAATAAGTAGTATTAAAGTAAGAAGTATATGCATTAACATAAGATGAATTCATTGAGAAATGAGAATGTACATCTTCTCCTGATTCTTGCTCAAACATTTTATGTTCTAAGAAATGGGCTACTCCACTAGGATTAGTAATCAATTTATTATGTTTATAATACTTAGTATCAACTGATCCATATTTAGTAGTATAAGTTACTTTATAATTATTAACATTTTCCATTGGTAATAAGTATACTCTTAATCCATTATCTAGAGTTTCTTCATATAATGTTAAATCTAAGTTATTTAATTCTGTCTTCTTCATTTTTAACACCTTCTAAGAAATAAATACTTTCTAATTTTATTTTTTTCATTACTTTTGATATATCATTTTTATTAGTATTTATAACATTATTAATAATTTCTTCTTTATCCATTAATCCTAATGTATATGTTTGTGTCATATAATTTTTTAATGTATTAGATGACATATCTATATTTTCATAATAATTAATTACTTGATTTTTCTTATCTTCTAATATTTGATCAGTAAAATTTTGTTTTTGTATATCTTTTATTGTTTCTTTAATTAATTTTTTAACTTTATCATAATTTTCTTTAGATATAAATGTAGATATACATAAAATATTATCATAATATGAGTAAGAACATCCTATTGCATAACATAGAGAGTGTTTTTCTCTTACTTTAGTAAATAATAAACTTGGTGTATTTCCTAGTATTAGAGAAGCTATTTTAGCAGCAAAGAATCGTTCTTTAGTACTTATATTATCAAATTTATAATATATTTTTAGTATTGATTGCTCATAATCAAGTTCTTCTTTAGTAGTTTTAACTTTCTTAATTATTTTATCATTTACTAATATATTAGTATTCTTCTTACTTATTATATTAATCTTATCAAAATTCTTTTTAATTAAAGAAGATATTTTATTCATAGTAATGTTTCCTACTACATAGAAATCAAATAAGTTAGTCTTAATCATCTTTTTATAATAACTATATAGAGATTTACCATCTATTTTATCTAAATCTTCTACATAACCTTGTAATCTATATGAAGTTATAGATGTAGGATCATGTTCTTCTATACCTCTGGTACTTGCATAATTTCTAGGATTTTCTTTTATATTTTCAATACTTATTCTTAATCTTTCTTTATATAAATCTACTATTTTATCATCAAATGAATTATTATTAATCTTTGGATTAAATATAATATCATTCAATAGAGATAGTGATTTATTAAAATTATCTTCTTCAGTATATTTATCTTCTAAACAAGATAAAGTAAATTCTGTAATTATATGTTTTCCTGTTCTAAAAGTATTTTGATTTATGATTGCGGAATATAAGTCTTCTAATTTAATACATAAATCTTTAGGATTATCATAACTATTACTAGAATGAAATAATACTGAGAATAGTATTAATCTTTGAGTTATTTCTTCTTTTTTTATTGGAGTTTTTATATCTAAATATAATTCTATAGTTTTAAATTTTTTAATATTACATAAATTAATTGTATATGAGTTATAATCTTTTGTTTCAAATTTCATTATTCATTTAATAGAGATTCTAATGCTAGAACTATCATCTCATTTAATCCTTTCTCTCTTTCATCTGAAGAAATTTCTCTTTTATCAAATAAAGAATCTACTACTGTCATAAGAGCAGTTGCTTCTACATTAAATTTTTTAGCTAAAAAGAATAAAGCAAATGCTTCCATTTCTAATCCTAGGCATGATTTATCTGTAAAATTAGATCTAAATGTAGCCATATCATCACAATATAGATCAAATACATCACTTGTAATAGTTTTACCTATTTTTAAATCTATATTTAAATCTTTTGATGTTTTTGTAATTTTATCATTTAATGATTTATTAGATTCAATATAGTTTATATCAGTATTATCTAGTAATTTAGGGAAATAAGTATAACTATAACTACCTGTTGATAGAATTACATCTTGTAATTTAATATTTTCATTAAAAGAACCACATGTTCCTATTCTTATGATTTTCTTTACATTATAATAATTTATTAATTCATATGCATATATTCCCATAGATGGTATACCCATTCCTGATGATGCGATAGTTACTTTTACTCCTTTATAATATCCTGTATAAAAATACATATTTCTAACATCGTTAACTAATCTATAATCATCTAAAAAGTTTTCAGCTATATATTTAGCTCTTAGAGGATCTCCTGGCATTAATACTAATGGAGCTATTTCATAGTCTTCTGATTCAATATGTGGTGTTTTCATAACAACCCTCCTTATCTATCTTGATTATATCAAAATTACTTATAAAAAAAAAGAATTGATAAACAATTCTATTTTAAATCTATTTCTACTTTAGCTATACTTGTAGCATCTTGTGGTAATTGAAAATCTAATTTATCACTTTGTCCTGGTAAATATGTTTTAAATACATTTAATGTTGTAGTATAAATAATATTTTCACTAGAATCATAAACGTTTATATCAGCTTTTTCTATATATACTGATGATGTACCTGAGTTTTGAATTGTATAGAATAATTGTGCTGGAGCAGATGTATTAACTATTGTTAATCTAGGATGAAATACTTTGTTTAGATATTCATCATTTGCGACTGTAGAGATAGCTTTTTCTTCTGCGACTGGTTGTGTGTTAGCTAAATCTACTTGTAGATCTCTAACATAATATCCTATTCCTAAACCTACTGTTAATGTTACTACTGAAAATATTCCCATTATTTTGAATATTGTATTTAATTCTTTATTTCCTTTTACTTTCATATTATCACCTATCTTTATTTTAATTATATAAGTGATATAGTAAATTTACAATACTTATTATGTCTATTTACGTAGTAGTTTACAAAAAAAGAGTCAATTGACTCTTATTGATATTTTTCCATAGCTTTCATCATTTGATTAATTTGTTTCTTATTAGGTTTTCTACCCATTTGTGTCATTAGAGCAGTAATCATTTCTTCATTGATTGGTGGGTTTTCTTTGATATATTTTTTTGTTAAATGTCTAGATACAAAGAAACCTATGATTGCTCCTAATAATAAACCTACTACTATTAATAAAATATCATGTAACATAAAATCTCTCCTTTACTTTAATAATTCTTCTACTTTATTTTCTAATGATTCTAGATCAAAACCATATTCTTTATAAATATCTTCTTTAGATCCAGATTTACCAAATTTATCTAATGTTATTAAATATTTTGGATTATATACAATAGAATTCCATGAATATGAAGAAGATGCTTCTATAACTATTTTCTTTACTTCTACTGGTAATACTTTATCTATATATTCTTTATCTTGAGATAAGAATCTATTTATATTAGGCATTGATACTACTCTTATATCTATACCTTTACTTTGTAGACGATTAGCTACTTTTATAGCTGAAGATAGTTCTTCTCCACAAGATATTATAATACCATTTCTTCTACTTTGAAAGTCTTTTGCGATATAACCACCTAAATATACTTCATTAGCTTTAGTATATGATAAGATTGGTTGATTATTTCTAGATAAAATAATGGCTGCTGGAGAATCTTTCTTTTCATATATAGTTTTATATGTTCCAATGATCTCATTAGCGTCAGCTGGTCTAAAAACATCTAAATTTGGTGTAGAACGAAGTGATATTAATTGTTCTACTGGTTGATGAGTAGGTCCATCTTCTCCTACACTAATAGAATCATGAGTAAATATATATGTAACTGGTAATTTCATCATACAAGCTAATCTAATAGATGGTTTCATAAAATCAGCAAAACTTAAAAATGTAGCAGCAAATGGTCTTAATCCCATTAAAGCTAATCCATTAGATATTGAAGCCATACCATGTTCTCTAACTCCATAGAAAATATTTTTTCCTTTGTAATTATCTTTAGAGAAATCCCCTTCTCCATCTATATATACTTTACAAGGTCCAGATACATCAGCAGCTCCACCAATAACAAAGTCAGTTGATTTTACTATTGATGTTAAAATCTTACCTCCAGTAGTTCTACCAGCTTCTTCATTATTTTCAGGGATTTGATATTCTATATCTTTTTCTTCTATAGATTTATCTTCATTAATTAGATAATCATACATCTTTTTATAATTATCATCTAATTTATCTATTTCTTTTATAAATTTATCATATAAATTTTTACATCTAGTTTGAATTTTTTCTCTAAAATCAGTAATACAATTATTAGATACAGTAAATGGAATATCTCTTATATCTAATTTTTCTTTTATTTGAGATACATCTTCTTTAGTAAGAGGTCCTCCATGTACTTTATTTTTACCTTCTAATAATGAATGTTTACCAATAGTAGTTTTAATTTCAATTATAGTAGGTTTTTGAGTTTCAGTTTTAGCTTCTTCAATAGCTTTAGAAATTGCTTCAATTGATTCTCCATCTTCTACAGTAATTACATTCCAATTAATTGCATTAAATCTAAATGTAATATTTTCATTAAATGTTTTATTAGCTTCTCCATCTAAAGTAACATTATTATGATCATATAGTACTATTAATTTATTTAAATTATGAAGTCCTGCTAGAGAAAGTGCTTCATAAGATGCTCCTTCCATTAAGTCTCCTTCTCCACATAATACATATGTGTAGAAATTAATTAAATCTTTTTTAGCACCATTAAATGTAGCATTTAAATATCTTTCAGCCATCGCAATACCTACAGCTGCTGAAAGTCCTTCTCCTAGAGGTCCTGTAGACATATCAACACCTGGTGTAACTTTATATTCTGGATGTCCTGGAGTAATCGAATTTAGTTTTCTAAACTTTTTTAAATCATCTAATTCTAGCCCGTACCCTGCAAAATACAATATTGAATATAAAAGTGCACTACCATGTCCAGCAGACATAATAAATCTATCACGATTGAAATAATCCGGATGTTCTGGATCTATATTAATATGATTAGCAAACAATGTATATAAGATAGGTGCAGCACCTAACGCAATACCAGGATGTCCACTATTTGCTTCAGAAATCATATCAATAGATAGTGATCTAATATTATCAATTGTCTTTTCTTCTATCCTTTTCATAAAGATCTCCTTTACTGGTCTTATTATATCAAATTGAATATTATTTATCAATTTTTAAATAAATGCTATAATACAGTTATGCCGATTTAGCTCAGTTGGTAGAGCAACTCATTCGTAATGAGTAGGTCGAAGGTTCAAGTCCTTCAATCGGCACCATTTTTTTAGATGGATAATTATTCATCTTTTTTATTTTGTATTAATATCTTTATTTTTTTTATCCATGTGTTATAATTTAAATAATAGGAGGAAAATATGAAAGGAAAAGAAAAAAAGAATAAGAAAAGTATTATTATTTTAATTGTATTATTAATAGTAATTATTCTATGTCTAATAGGTTATATTTGCTATGACACATTTAGTTCTATGAATGATACAAAATCTGATAATGAAACTACTGAAGTTGTTGACAAAACTGAAAAATCTGAAGAAAGTGAGATTAAACATATTACTATTGATTCACCTGAAGTAAAAGCTGCTATGAAAGCATTTGAAATGATTAATATTACACCTAGTGAATTATATAATTCTAAGGGTTATAATATTGATAATATTAGTAATTATGATTTAGTATCAACTGGATTACATAACTTAGTATCAAATAGTAATGATGGTAGTGGTCTAAGTAAATATGTTGCTTATTGTATAAGTGAGAAAAGTCAATTAAAAGATGCTATTCCTGTTAGTGAATTAAATAAAGGATTAGATAAGTATTTAGATAAAAAAATTACTGTAGATACAATTAAAGGATTAAATAAAGGAGCATCATATTCAATGGCTCAATATGAAGTTAGTGATATCGGAATTATCTTAGAAGGAGATAAAATGAGATTAATTGGTCCTTGTGGTGCAATATTCCAAGGAGAACCTTATCAAGAAAAAAAGACAATCGCTGCTGAAATGAGTAATGATGAGTTATATGTTTATGAAAAAGTAGCTTTTGGTATATATGATGATGCTTCTAAAGAAGGTAATCCAGTAGCTTCATTTTATAAAGAGTTCTCTGGAAAAACTAAGGTGAGTTCTGGATTAAAAGATTGGAATGAATATAATACTTATAAATATACATTTAAAATATCTAATAATTCTTATTATTTTCAAAAATATGAATTATCTGATAAATAAAAAGAATCTATTTTATTTAGATTCTTTTTTTATTACTTATTCTATAGTACTAGTTATTTCTTCTGACATTAAATTATTATCATTTAACCATCTTGCAAAATAATTAACTATTCTAAATTTTGTAATATTACTCATTTTAGATCCATCAGCATACATAATACAATCTGTTTTGTGATAATTATCTTGAAAAGCTATTTTTCCATTGTTATCTATTTTATATTTAATTAATACTGGTTTATCTTTATATGTTAATTTGAAGTTATTTAGTGAATTGTCTGATTCAAATTCTATTTTATAATTCTTAGAACTTTGAGTATATGGACTTATTAATAGTATGTATCCAAATCCAAATACTCCACATGCTCCCATGAATATTAATTTTGTTTCTAATTTTATTAATCCATAGATTAATGCGATAAAAAACGCTATAGTAAGTATAAACATAAATATTATTATAATTATACTTCCAGTATCAAATTTTGGTTTAAATCTACCATTTACTAATTTTATTCCAGCAATTATTCCTGCTATATTACCTATATTCATAATATTCTCCTCTATTCTATATTTTATATTAATAGAATAATTATATTAAATCAAGTATTGTTTGTATGAAGTGTAAATTATAAAATAAAAAAAAGAACCTATGGTTCTAAATTCAATTTGGTGCGAGTAACAGGAATCGAACCTGCATGCCATAGGCACTAGTTCCTAAGACTAGCGCGTCTACCAGTTCCGCCATACTCGCAATAATAAAAATGGTGGACCCTATAGGACTCGAACCTATGACCGCCCGGTTATGAGCCGGATGCTCTAACCAACTGAGCTAAGGGTCCACTGCTCTTTAATAATAGCATAAATAAATACATTTATCAAGTAAATTAATTAATTTTTTAAATAAACAAAAAAATAAAGTAAAAACTTTATTTTATTTGTTCATCATGTTTAATAAGTTTATCTTAAACATATCCTTTTTAGGATTTTCTTTTGATATCATGACACCTTTATAAGTAGATAACTCTGCTCTATGTCCTTCATCTAGGATACCTTCAGGAGTTATATTTGTTAATAAGATAATTCCTTTTTTAGTATATACAGTATAATGAAGAGTAATATCTCCATGTACTTTAACAAATAATTCATCAGTAGGTAATTTTAATTCATAACTTACAGTATTAGCTTGTTCATTTTTTGATACTTCTTTACCTAAGAAATTACCATTTCTTAATTCTGGATAATAACTAAAAGTTAATTTTTTGTAAGCTAACATATTGTATTTTCTTACTGATCTTTCTTTCTTTCTAAAGTCATTTTCATCTAAGTATTCAAATATATAATTTTTCTCCATAATATTCAACCCCCTAGTTAATTAAATCCTCCTGTATTTCTTTGGGTACCCCCATACCTTCAAAGTACCTGTATTATACCACTTTTCTATAAAAAAGTCAAATATTTTGTTGATATATAAAGAAAAAAGACAATTATTATTGTCTTTTTATCTTCTTAGTACTTTGGCTTTTGATTGAGCTTTTGATTTCATGTTAGCCATTCTTTCGATATATAAGTTGATTAATGCTTCTTGAGATTTCATCTCATTATTAGCTTCTTCATCAAATTTCTTTCCAGTTTCATTTGGATCTGGTAAGTCATTCTTTGGTTCTTCTTTCTTTTCAACTTTTGGTTCTGAATGAGACTCTTGTTTAGGAGCTGATTCAGTCTTAGTTTCTTGTTTTGGTGCAGGTGCTGATTCAGTCTTAGTTTCTTGTTTAGGAGCTGATTTAGTTTCAGCTTTCTTATCAAATTCTTTTCCTGATTCATTTGGATCTGGTAATTTCTTATCTGCGCCAGTTGAATCTGTTGTTACATCTTTAACTGAGTTATCTAAGTTACCATCTTTATCTTTATGACTATCATCTATAGTGATTCCGTCATAATCTTTATCATTAACCTTTTCACCTTTATCAATTTTATCATTAATATCTTTTATATCTTCTTGTACTTTATCATTAGCTTCTTTAGCTTCTTTTTCTTTTTGTTCTTTGTTTTTATCTTCTTGCTTTTGAGCTTCTTTTTGC
>CAMVLZ010000007.1 GCA_947168485.1 uncultured Bacillota bacterium
CATTCAGGAAGCTTTTTCTCTAGTGTATCAAAAGCATGCTCAGTTTCTACAATTTTTTTCAATTTCTTTTTACCTATTTGATAATCAATGTCTTTGATACTTAATTTTAAATGATTTTCTTCATCAATTACATCAATTACTTTACATTTTATAGTTTGACCTATTTCTACATAATCATTGACATCTCTTACAAATAAATTTGATACTTCAGATATGTGTATAAGACCTGTATAGTACTCATCTAAGTTTACAAATACTCCATATTTTTCTATACCTGTTACACATCCTGTTACTATATCTCCTACTTTATATTTTGTCATATTATTCTTCCTCGTGTTTATTGTATCAAATATATTTTAATCTAACAAGTTATTCTTTACATTATTTATAATTTGATTTATTATAGTTTTGGTGATGTAAATGGATAAGATAGATACACAAAGTAAGATTATTAATCTAATAGATAAAATGAGGCCATTCTTAATAAGTGATGGTGGTAATATAGAATTTGTTAAATATGAAGATAATATTGTATATGTTAAAATGATGGGTGCTTGTGCTGACTGTGCACTTATAGATGTTACTTTGAAAGAAGGTATAGAAGAAATTATTGTTTCTGAAATACCTGAAGTAAAAGAAGTTAGATTATATGATTTTGAATAAAAAAAAAGACGGATTTTAATCCGTCTTTTCTATTTCTTTTTTACTTTTTTTTCCTCTTCTTTTGTATCCATTTTTTCTAAAAGCATTTCAATAGCTCTATCTGTTGCTTTAGTACGATCTTCAATTGCTTTTGTTTCTTCTGAAATAGCTTTAGCACGTTTTTCTGCTTCTTCTTTAGCTTTTCTTTCAGCAGCAATCTTTTCTTGTTCTTTCTTAATATTTTCTCTATATTTAGCAACAGCTTCTTTTAATGCTTTATCACGAGTTTCTTTTAATTTTTGAGCTTCTTTTCTCTTTTCTTCTTCTTTAGCAATTTTTTCTTCAGCTTGTTTTCTTTCATTTGATACATCGCTAACTTGTTGTTTTACATCCTCTGCTTCTTTGAATAATAACTCAACTTCTTCTAAAGTATCTATCTTTTCTTCTTTTTCTTCTACTTCAGGTTCTTCCTCTGGTATATCAGTTTTTACACTCTTTACTTCATCTTCAGTTAAACCTAAAGCTACGCTTTCATCTAATTCTACTTCTTCTTTAGCATCAACTTCTTCATATTGAGGATTTATTTGTTCTTCTAAGTCTTCTTCATCAGCACTTTTTGCTTCTTTATAAATATCAAAAGGAACTTTTAATGACTCTTCATTATCTAATTTTATATAATAATCTTCAGGTTTTTCTTCAGTAGCAACTTCTTCTACTGCTTCTGCCTCTTCAACTTGTTCAACAACTGGCTCTTCTTTTTCTTCACTTAGTTCTTCACCAATTAAACCTTCGATTAATTCTTGTTCATCTTTAGAAACTAATCCTAATTCATTACTCTTTAGTTTAATTGCTTTAGAAGTAGTTCTAATACCTTTATCCATATCTTCATTTACTTTTAAAGGTCTAGCTTTAACTAAGGCAGGATATTCATCAACTGTTTCTGCAGATGGAGTAACTCCAGTTTTTATAAAATCTAATTGCATCTCTAAACGAGCAATCTTTTGAGCCATTGCATCAGTCATTTCAAATTTAGATTCTTCTTTAGCTTCAGCTAATTCTTTTTCTTTACTTTTTACTGTTAATTTTTTAGACATTCCTTTTAATCCTGCTAACTTACTTAAGCTTTTATATGTTTCTTGTCTAAATCTAATTTTGTTAGCTTCAGTTTCACATTTAGCTAATTCATCATTAAATGCCAAAACAATAGTGTTATCAGTCATAATAAAACCTCCTTATTATTATTCAGTCTTTGCTAATTCTCTTAAAACGTCTTTAATCTTATTCCATTCAGCTTCATCATCTACACCATAAAGCTTAGTTTCTCCACTTGAACGATCAACATTAGAAACATATACAGTAATAAGACCTTTATCATCTTTTTCGTTTTTTGTATAAATTACATATTCTTTGTCAGTATCTTTAAATTTAAATGCAATGATTACTTCAACTTCTTCAATTGAACCATCTTGTGCTACAATTGACATCATTTGTTTTTCATTAGTATTTTCTATCATAATAAGTCCTCCCTTTATTATTCACTAATTTAATTTTATCATATTTTCTAGTTTTTACAAGTTTTATTTATTTTTTTCTAGTACAAAAATATTAGATCCTGGTTGACAATAATTTTCTATATAATCATCCATTGTTTTATAATCATTAATCTTAGTTGCATTTTTATTTTTAGAATTATAATATCCTTTTAATCTTACTTTATCATAAGAATAATCTCCCATTATATAGTCATATTTATCAAAGTAATCTGTTTCTTTAATTCTTTCTTGTACTACTTCTTGATCATAACAATTATTATCATTTCTTATAATATTATATTCTATATTATTTAATATTACTTTTTTATCTTTCAAGCCAATCAGCTCCTTTAAAACTTTCTCCTTCTGGTTCTTCTTTTAGTAACCCAGGATAATTTTGTTGTCTTAATACTTCATATATAGCAATTGCTGCTGTATTAGATAAATTAAGTGCTCTTACATTATCACTCATTGGTACTCTCATACAATGAGATAAATCATCTTTAAGTATTTCTTTTGGTATACCTGTTGATTCTTTTCCAAATACTAAGTAAATATCTTCTTTAGTATTGGAATAATCAAATTCAGTATGTGGTTTTCTACCATATCTTGTAAAGTAATAATATGTACCTTTATTCCTACTTTTAAATTCTTCCCAGTTTTCATATACTACATAATCTAATTTATCTATATAATTAACTGCACATCTTTTTAAATGAGCTGTATCTAGAGAAAAACCTAATGGTTTAATAAGATGCAATTTAGTATTAGTAGCTGCACAAGTTCTCATAATATTTCCAGTATTACCTGGTATTTCTGGTTGATATAATACAATATTATTCATAATTCACTCCTAAATGAAATAAGGAGATTACTCTCCAAATTCATTATCTTTAAAAAATTCTTTAGTTTTATTTAATGTTAGTGTATTTCCCTTTTTACCTTGAATCATGTCTTTTATTTCTCCTTCAGAGAAATATATTATAGCAGGATAATTAGTATTCAATTTAACTTTATAATGATATTTTTGATTAAATTTCTTAATAAATTTAGTTTGGTCTATATTAGTTAAATTAACATAAATAATACTACTATTTAATCCTGATTTAACAAAATATGATTTAACATCTTTTTCATAATTTCTACATTGTTGACTATCAGAAGTACATAAATAAATTACACTAGTTGGATTTTCTAATAAATAATCATCTAATTCTTGATAAGATATTTCAGATAATGTTCCTCTAATAATTGGAACAGACTTTTTATTTTGATCTATTACTTGGTACCATCTACAAAAATATAATGTTAATCCAATACCTACTAAAAATATTATTATTAATATAACTACATTCTTAGTTTTAATTTCTTTATTATTTGTTTCCATAATAGTCTCCTTCGTACTTTATTCTATCATAAAGAATAATATTTTTCACTATAAGATTGCTATTCTCTTTATTTCATCTTCTGTTTCAGTGTAGAAATCATATCTTAATGATACATAATCTGATAATAATTTTCTATTTTGTATATTAACTGGTTCATAATTAAGAACATGAGTATTTTCTCCATCATAATATACAGGGAAAGCATTACCTTTTTCATCTCTTAAATCATAGTTATAATCATTTGCTACTATATCTAAGATATTACCTTTTATAATCATATTCTCTATTCTACCATAAACTAATACTTCAAATCTTGGATATACTTTAAATGTATTAATATAATTATTAATTAAATTAATAATTTCTTGTTCTGATAATTCTACTGATAATGTTAATACATCTAATCCACATTTATATAAATAATATGCTGTATATATATTAGTTATATTTAAATGATAATCACCAACTAATTGATTATCAGTATCATAAGTAAAATAATCACTAACTAAAGTTCTAGGTTTAACTAATCTACTTGGATTTCTACTACATCTTGGCATTTTATAATATACTTTTGAATCAATTTTATAATTATTATATATTTTGTCAATACCAATATAACATCTAAGTGTATTTCTTCTTGTAGCATAACTTGCTTGTTCTTCAGTCATTGCAGATACAGTTTTACCTTTTTCTCTATCTGTATTAGGTATTGATAATTTTACTTCATTTATTATTGCTTCTTTTTTATCATTCATTCTAATATTAATTAAGTTATTAACAAGGGTTCTTCTCAATTCATTTATTTCAGCTATTTGAATAAAACTATTTGGTTCTAAATCAATTATAGTTGCTCTTGAAGTAAATGGAGTACCTCCTAATTTTTCAATTTGTTGTCTAATACGAGATTCTTCAATTGGTGCCGTTTTAGCAGGTTCAACATTTTTTCCTGATACTTTTAAATAATTTTTACCATCATTTATTTCTAATACTAAAGGTTGATTAATATGAGAAGTTAATTTAAATGTAACTGGTATTTGTCTAGCTGGTAAATCTTTTAAATGTTCTAATAGTTTGTGATCTTGTGTTTTACCAACTTTATCTAGTATTTTTAAATCTACTTTATTATCAACTAAACATATTTCTCCTTCAGGAACAGAATTTACTAATTTACCTGATGCATCATATAAGTAATTAACAATAAAACCTTTATCACTTTTTAAGAATTTAATCGCATCATGTTGATTAAGATCTTTCTTTAATTGAATTTTTATTTTATCTTTTGTTATTTCAATTACTTTTCCTATTTCTAAACCAATATGATTAGGATAATCTACGTTAAGTAAATCTTTTGATTCAAATAAATTGCCTTCAGTAAATCCTCTATTATATAAAGTTTCTAAATTCTCTTCTTCTTGTTCTAAGTTAAGATTTTCTGCATTGTTATCTATTATTTTACGATACATACTTGTTACATATCCTACATACTCAGGACTCTTCATTCTACCTTCAATTTTAAAGCATGTTATATCACTATTTAATAAATCTTTAAAATGCATTGAAGTATTTAATTCTTTCATACTTAGAAGATACTTATCAGCTTTTAATACGTGATTATTCTTTTCTAGAGTGTATTTCATTCTACAACAACCAACACATTCTCCACGGTTAGCACTTCTTGGTCCTTGAGATGAAGACATCAAACAACATCCTGAATATGATACACAAAGAGCTCCATGGATGAATACTTCTTTTTCAATAGGTACTTTGATTGCTTCAATTTCTTTTAGACTCATTTCTCTAGAAAATACTACTCTTTTAACTCCAATATTATATAAGAATTCACATGTATCTTTAGATGATATATTTGCTTGTGTTGATGCATGTATTTCTAAATTAGGATACTTCTCTCTTAATAGCATCAACATTCCAAAATCTTGTATTAAGACTGCATCTATACCATTTCTATATAAAAATTCTATTTGAGTTAGGAATTCTTGTACTTCATTATCTTTTATTAAAGTATTCATTGTAGCATAAATTCTAACTCCATATAGGTGACATAATCTAATAGCATATAACATTTCTTCATTATTAAAATTTTTGGCAAACTTTCTAGCTCCAAAATTCTCACAACCTACATAGACTGCATCTGCTCCATTCGCAATTGCTTGTTTTAGACAATCCATGTCTCCAGCTGGTACTAATAATTCATGTTTCATCATATCACCTTCTATTCTATATTATATCATTAAATCTATTTATTAAAAATAAAAGAATGACATTTTGTCATTCTTGTTTGTTAAATTAATAATTTTCACTTTTTAGTTCAAAATAACTTTGAGGATGAGCACAAACTGGACATACTTTTGGAGCTTTCTTTCCAACTACTACATGTCCGCAGTTTCTACAAATCCAAATAGCATCTTCATCTTTAGAAAATACTACTTCATCTTCAATATTTTTAAGTAATTTTCTATAACGTTCTTCATGATGTTTTTCAATTTCTCCTACTGCTTTAAACTTAGCAGCAATTGCTTTAAATCCTTCTTCTTCAGCAACACGAGCAAATTCTTCATACATGTCAGTCCATTCATAGTTTTCACCATCAGCAGCATCATTTAAGTTTGTAACTGTATCAGGAACTTCTCCTCCATGTAATTCTTTAAACCACATTTTAGCATGTTCTTTTTCATTATTAGCTGTTTCTTCAAATAAAGCAGCAATTTGTTCATATCCATCTTTCTTTGCTTTTGATGCATAATATGTATATTTATTTCTAGCTTGAGATTCACCAGCAAAAGCAGTCATTAAATTTTGTTCAGTTTTTGATCCTTTTAATTCCATAATTAATCCTCCTTTTCTATTACATTATAACTTATTTCTTTAAGTTTTTCATCTCTTTTATCAATGTTTTTCTAAGATTATTCTCTCTTATATTTAAATTAGCTTTTTTATCATCTAAAACATCACAACTATTAGCTAAAAATTCTTCATCATCATATAATTCAGGACAAGAATTTAAGAAATAACAAGATGCTTCTTCTATTAAATAAAGAGTTGGTTGATTCATATTACCATCTAAAAGAGTTTGATAAATAATCATATCATTTCTTAATAAATATTTTAATTCATATAAATTACCTATCTCTAAACAACGAAGATCAGCTTGCTCTTCTGTATATATATCAATAATATCTCTTCTTACATCATTAGGTAGAGAAATAGAAACATTCATTTTCTTAATTAGATCATTTGCTCTATCAGAATATTTACGATATTCAGGATTAAACCTATAATTTTCAATAACAGATTCTACACTAGAAGGAATTGATGAATCTATCATAAAAAAATTAGGATCCATTTCAAAACTATCTTCAGCTAAATCTAAAAAGAAACCAAATGAGTCATCACTTTTATTTAACATTTTAATAAGTTCTTTATAATCATTAGCTAAAACTAAATGTTTAAATAACATTGAATTAATAAATTTTTCTTTCATTTATATACCTCTTCTAAAATATTTTTTTGTATAATTCTTGATAATTCTTAATAGGAATAAACTTAATATTTTCTCTTATTTCTTTAGGAATATCATCTAAGTCTTTTTCATTATCTTTAGGAATAAAAATACGTTTAACTCCTGCTCTTTGAGCACCTATTACTTTTTCTTTTAGACCACCGATGGCTAGAACTCTACCACGTAAAGTTATTTCTCCAGTCATCGCAATATCATTAGATACAGATTTATCTTTTAATAGTGAGATAATTGCTGTAGTAATAGTAATACCAGCAGATGGTCCATCTTTATTAACTGCTCCCTCAGGAACATGAATATGGATATCATTCTCTGTTAATAATTTAGTATCTATTCCAAACTTTTTAGCATTTGACTTAATATAAGAAAATGCTATTTGACAAGATTCTTGCATTACTTCTCCTAAAGAACCAGTTAAAATTAATTCACCTTTTCCTTTGAAGAATGTTACTTCTATTGGTAGAACATCTCCTCCAAAAATAGTATATGCAAGTCCATTTACTACTCCTGCTTCACCTCGAGTAGCTTTTTCTTGATATGAATATTTTGGCTTACCAAGAAATTCTTCTATATCTTTTTTCTCAATCGAAAAGAAATTTTCTTCATTATTTAATAATAATTTTTTAACTATTTTTCTAAGTAGTGTCGCTATTGTTCTTTGTAATTCACGAACACCAGCTTCTTTAGTATAATTTCTAATAATGTACATAATTGCTTCATCAGATACTGTTACTTGAAGCGCAGTAAGTCCATGTTCATCTAAAGCAATTGGTAATAGATGAGTTTTAGCTATATCTAATTTTTCATATTCAGTATAACTAGATACTTCTATTACTTCTAAACGATCACGTAATTCATATGGAATTTGTTCAATGTAGTTAGCTGTCGCTATAAACATAACTTGTGATAAATCAAATTCTTCTTCGATGTAATGATCAGAAAACTTAGAATTTTGTTCAGGATCTAAAACTTCTAATAAAGCAGAAGCAGGATCTCCTTTAATATCTTTAGTCATCTTATCTATTTCATCTATTATGAATACTGGATTTGTAGTACCAGCTCTTCTAATACCTTGAATGATACGTCCAGGATTTGCTCCTATATAAGTACGTCTATGTCCAATTATTTCTGCTTCATCGTTTATTCCACCAACTGATATTTTAGTACAACTTCTACCAAGAGCCCTTGCTATCGCAAAAGCTAAAGATGTCTTACCAACACCAGGTGGTCCAACTAAACATAGTATTGGACTACGTAGATTATTAGTATTTTGTTTAACAGCTAAGTATTCTAAAATTCTCTCTTTAACTTCATTTAACGCATAGTGTGAAGAATCTAGATCTTCTTTTACATTTCTTAGGTTACTTTCATCTTTCGTATATTTTTGCCAAGGTAGGTTTATTAACCAATCTAGATATTCTCTTATGATACTTAGTTCTGGTGAAGCTGATGGTGTAGCTTCATAACGTTTTAATTCTCTATTAATTCTATCTTTAATCTTTTTATTACATTTAAGTTTAGAAACTTTATTTTTTAGATTTACTAATTCATCATCTTTAGAAGAAACATCTCCTAACTCTTTTTCCATTGCTTTGATACGTTCTCTTAAAAAGAATTCTTTTTGTTGATCAGATAATTCTTTTTCTACTTCTTGTTCTAATTTTCTTTGTAAATCTATTAATTTTAAGTCTTGTGACATATCTTCTATTAATAATTCACATCTTTTTATAGGATTTAATTCTTCGATATATTTTTTCTTTTTATCATAACTTACTTCTATATATGAAGCTACTAAATCACATAAATCTGACAAAGTATCAACTTTATCTACTTGAGATACTATAGCATTACCCATATATGGAACTTTATCAACATATTTATCAATAAATTTTAATAAGACATTAAAATAATTTTCTTCTTCTTCAGAAAAAGTATTTTCTATTATTTTATAATTTGCTTCAAAGAAATGATTGGCTTCTTCATAGTTAGAAATTTCTACTCTATGTAGACCTTCTACTACTACTCTTGTTCTTCCATTAGGAACATTTAATTTCATTTTTAAGCGCGCTAAAATACCTATCTTTGGTAATTGAGTAATATTAAACTCTTCTCCATCATCGATAGGATTAACTAATAACATATTTTCATCAACTTGATCGATTATATCGATTACTTCACGGTCATAAATATTATCGTATTCTACTCTAAGTTCTGTATTTGGAAATAGTACCATATCATTTAGAATCAAAACTTTTAATTTTTCGTCTTTCAACGGCACTCACCTCCAAATTTTTGATATGCTTACTATACTAACATAATTTAAAATATTTTCAACACTAAAAGTAAAAAAATAGATAAATTTCTTTATCTATTTTTATCAATCAAATATTTAATCAAATCTTGTTTTTGATCACTTGTAATAGGAGAAGCTGCTGCTTTATCATGTCCTCCTCCACCTAAAGATTCAGCTATCTTTCTAATGTTTACTTCTTTCAACGCTCTAAAAGATATTTGATTATTATCAAGTGCTATCATACCAACCGCATCTAACTCTTTTGAGTTATTATTAATCAAATAATCAGATACTTCATTGCGGGCATCATAATCTATAAAGATGAATCCTATCTTAAGGTTAGATATTTCTTTTATATACATATCTTTTATAAATAATAGTACTTTTTCTTTTAATTCTTTTTTTCTATTATTTATTATTGAATAATCATCTTCATCTAGATTAAATTCTTCATTTGATTTAATCTTTTCTAACACTCTTTCAGTATACTTTTCTGGACCTAATGCCATAAATAGAATAGCTAAATCATGTGATGATTGATCATTATACTTTTTAAATTCATAATTATCTTCTCTTCTTGTCATTTCAGTAAATCTATCTAAACATTTATTTTTAGTTAAATAATTATTTTTACTTAAATAATCATAGAATACTGTAGTAGCACATGTTTTAATATTATCTTTTTCTACTATTATATTAGAAAAATCATATTTATTTAGTCCTTCTTCTATAGCAGATTCATGATGATCACAAATAATAATTTTATCTTTTAATTTATTATCTTGAGCTATCTTTGTAAGTGTTGGTTCTTGTAGAGATAAGTCTGTTATAAATATTTTGTCATATTCATATAACTTATTATCTTTTAGATAGTTCTCTACTTCTTCTTGTAGTTCATTTCTATTACGACATAAAACATATTGTACTTCATCAAATGATAATTTAGCTAATACTAAATTACCTAACCCATCAATATCACTTTTATGTGTAAATAATAATACTTTCATAATACCTCCTATTTTAATTTCTTTGATATATAAAGAAATGGTGTATCACATAAAGCTATAATTACTTCAAATAATGTTGTGGTTGTTGCGATTGAGAATATTGTTCCTAAACTGAATATTCCTACAAAAGCAAAGAAATTAAAGAAATAGTTTTCTGTACAATTACATATTATTGTTGAAAAGTTATTTCTAAACCATAACTTCTTTGGAAATTTTTCTTTTAACTTATTGTAAATATAAATATCTAACATATTAGCTATAAAGAACATTACCATACTAGCTATAGATGTTCTTATATTAATTGAGAATAATGTTTTCATAGATTCTTGAACTATATCTTCACTACTTGGTATAAATACTAATGATAATTGAGTTATTATTAAGAAAGATATTTGTGCAAATATAGATAAATATACTGCTTTTTTAGCTATATCTTTTCCATATTTTTCTGAGATAATATCTGTTGCGAGAAAAGTAGATGCGAAAGCTACTTGTCCAAGGCTTGTTGTAAAAGACATAATATCAATCATTTTACATACTGTTAGATTAGCTATTATTGTAGCGATTGATACCCAAACAATTAATCCTTCTTTTTTAAAAAACTTATCAATTAATACTACTAATGTGAATATTACTAATATGTTATTGAAACCTAATAATATATTCATAAATTTTCTCCTTTCCTTTTTTATACTAGGATGAGTAGGTTAACTAGTACTAGGTAATTATAACAAATAATTAATAATAAAAAAAGGCATAATTATGCCTTATTTAATTCTTTTAATTTTTCAATTGTCTTATTCATTTCAACATCATATTTGAAGCCTTCTATTCCACCCATTTGTTTTAATATTTCTTCTTTAGGTGCTTGATATCTATCAGCTACTTTTTGTGCTTCTTCTTCAGCTTCTTTATCAGTTGCTTCAATCTTTTCTAAAGATCTGATTTCTTCTAACATCAATCTATATAAAACATTTTTATATGCTTCTGTATCTAATTGAGCATTTAAATCAGCCTCAGTTTGACCAGTAAATTGGAAATACATATCTAACGTTAATCCTTGATGAGACATTTCATGTTCCATTCTATGTTTTAAGTTTTCAACTTCTTCATTAACCATCTCTTCTGGAATATCTACTTCAACGTTCTTAGATACTTCTTCTAATAATTTATCTAAGTAAGCATTTTCAGCTTCATATTTTTTATGATCTTCAATATTTTTCTTGATACTTGCACGTAACTCTTTTTCATTAGTTACATCTTTCATACCTAAATCTTCAAAGAAATCTTCATCTAATTCACGTTCAACTTTTGTTTTAACTTCATTTACTTTTACTTTGAATACTACTTTAGCTCCAGCTAAATCTTTAGCAGCATAATCTTTTGGGAATGTTAAATCTATATCTTTTTCATCTCCAGCTTTCATACCAACTACACCATCTTCAAATCCTGGTATAAATGTATTTGAACCGATTTCTAAAGAATAGTTTTCACCTTTTCCACCATCAAATGCTACTCCATCTTTAAATCCTTCAAAGTCAATAATAGCAATATCTCCTTTTTCTACTTTTCCATCTTTAGTAGCCATTTCAGCATAATGTTCTAAGATATGAGATATTTCATGATCTATTTCTTCTTTAGTAACTTCTACTTTTTCTTCTTCAACTTTTAATCCAGAATATTTTTTAATCTTTATTTCTGGTTTAGTAATAATAGTAAATTTAAATACTACTCCTTTTTCATCAATAGTCTTTAAATCTACTTGAGGTTGAACTACTGGTACTAATTTAGATTCAGTTAAAGCTTTTAAATATGCTCCTTGAAGTACTTCATCAGCAGCATCTAAAAATAGAGATTCTTTTCCAAATTTCTTTTCATAAACACTTCTTGGTACTTTACCTTTTCTAAATCCATCCATTGATAAATTCTTTTGTTTTTTCTTAAAAGTTTCATCAATAGCGTTCTTCCAATCATCACCGTCAATTTTAATTTCTACTTCATGTAAATAGTCTTTAGTCGACTTCTTTGTTTCTTTTTTTGTAGTTTTAGTTTCTTTTTCTTCTTTTTTTGCCATTATTATCCCTCCAACGCTTAATATTATAACGTATTATTTACTTTTTAACAATAATATTTATAATATTATTATTGTAAATTTATTAATAATTAGATAAAATTATATTTATAAATTATTTATTGGAGGAATTATTATGAAGAAAACAATTTTAACTGGAATACGTCCAACTGGTAACTTACATTTAGGACATTATTTTGGAGCTGGTCAAAATTGGGTTAAACTTCAAGATGATTATGAATTTTATTTAGAAATAGCAGATGTTCAAGGATTAACTGATAATTTTAATAATCCTGAAAAAGTAAGAACTAATGTTTATGAAATAGTAAAAGATCTTTTAGCAATTGGTATTGATCCTAAGAAGGTTCATGTATTTATTCAATCTAGAATACCTGAAATTGCTGAATTAACTGTATTCTATTCTAATTTAGTAACTGTTGCGAGATTACAAAGAAACCCTACTGTTAAGAGTGAAATGTTACAAAAGAAAGAATTATTTGGTAATGAAGGAGAATCTATTACATATGGTTTCTTAGGTTATCCTGTATCTCAAGCTGCTGATATAACTTGTTTTGATGGAGAATTAGTACCTGTTGGTGAAGATCAAGCTCCACTTATCGAGCAATGTAGAGAAATAGTTAGAAAGTTTAATTCTATCTATGGTGAAGTATTAAAAGAACCTGAAGGTTTATATACTGAAACTCGTAGAGTTAAAGGACTTGATGGTAATGAAAAGATGGGTAAAAGTTTAGGTAATGCTGTTTACTTAGTTGATGATCCTGATACTATAAGTAAAAAAATTATGGGAGCTGTTACTGATACTAAGAAAATTAGAAAAGATGATCCTGCTGATCCTGAAGTATGTATGGTTTATTATTATCATAAATTAGTTAATAATGAAGAAAATAATAAGACAATATGTTCTGAATGTAAAAAAGGAGCACGTGGATGTGTTCAATGTAAGAAAGAATTAATTCAAGCTATGAATGATTTCTTAAAACCTATTCAAGATAGAAGAAAACATTATGAAGATAATCCTGATGAAGTTACAGCTATCTTAGAAGAAGGACATATTGCTGCTAAAGAAAAAGCTCGTGAAGTTATGAAGAATGTTAAAAAAGCTATGAAGATTGATTATTAATCTCATAGCTTTTTATTTTCTATTAATTATGTTTAATTGTTCTTTTTCAAATTCTCTATCATAAAACATAGTTTTATCTTCTACAAAGCCTACATATCCATTAAAGTTTTCTACTTTTCTAATTAATCTTTCTTGTTTTAATAATTTATTCGCAATAGTTTTTTCTTCAATAGTAGTATTTGGTTTGATTAGATTAGATTCTGAATATATACGATAACTCTTATATGAATTATCTTGTTCATTTAATTCACAATATATATAAGAATTATCTTTATCTTCATCTTTTAGGATACAAAAACTTGTATTATTATCTCTATAATATATTTTATATTTAGGTAGAGTTATATCACTTTCATTACTACTTGGAAGATTTACATTAAATGTATTTTCTTTAGACATTCCTTCTTGATAGTAATTTACAAATAATCTATTATTTATTTTATATAAACAAATATTCTTATCATTTATTTGTTCCATAGCATATTCTACTTTATTATTAAATAAAGATTCTACTTGTATTGGTGATTGATGAGAATTCTTTTTTACTATTCTTTGATATGATTCTCTTAATACTTCTTCTGGAATTGTTGTTATTGGAAAAGCTTTTTCATCTTTTTCATCAAATATATTATGATGTTTGTTACTATAGAAGTCTTGATCATTAGCAAAATATTTAAAATGACATTTTCCATCTTTTGCTGCTTTTTTAGCATTAATATCCCAAGTTAGATCTACAGCGACATACTTATCATCTAATTTTAATACATTCCATCCATGATGATGTTTTTGATTTTGATATTCACAAGGTATTCCTAGTCTATCCATCATCTCTTTATATAGTAAAGCAAAGCCTGCACAAACACCTCTTCTTGTTTTTAATACTCTTAGTGTTCTATCATACTCATCTGTTGCATTTTGATTATTATAAGTTAAATTTTCTACTAATGCTTTATATACAAACATTGCTTTTTCTAATTGAGACCATGAAGGGTCTATTTTTCTTTCTAATGATTCAAATGTTTTTATAATAGCTGATAATTCTCTTGGTCTATAAAAAGTTCTTTGTCTATACTCATCATCATTATATTTATCTTTATGAACATAATCTAGTCCACCCATAATACTTATAGTAATATTACTATCAAATCTTTTGAATACTTCACTATTTTGACCTTTAGTATTTTTTATTTCTACAATAATATCTTCATTTTTAGCTAGAGCATTTAATTTAATAACATCAGTTAGAGTAATAACATTATTATCTACTCTTATTATTCTTTTACTCATCGTTTTCACCTAACTTAGTATATACAAATTCACTATCTTCATCCATAACAGTTACTCTGTATCCTAAATTTTCATATATAGATGGATTTTCTTCATATTGAAAAGTAGAAATAATTAATTCTTTAATTGGTAATCCTTTTAGTACTTCAGGATTATCTATTTCACAGTGTTCTAGATTAAGTTTATTACAACTTATTTTTAATGGTTCAGAAATAGTTTCTGTTGATATATTTACTACGTTATATTCTTTATTTTCTATAAATGATAATTCAAAGTCATAGCAATTACTTATATAAATATTTTCAGTATTAATAGATTTTATATTATCTAAATCAGAATCAAATTCACATGATATGAATGATAAATTTTTTAATTCAAATGATTTTATTATTTCTATAGAATTATAATCTATAGTACAAAATTCTATACTTAGATTCTTTAAATTAGGAAAATATTTTAAGTCATTAAAATCTACTTCTTGATAATCATTATTAAAATCTCTTCCTGATATTTCTAATGAATCAATATCTTCTAATTTATCTTCACTAATTTCATTTAGATCATCTATTATTTCTAATTTTTCTAATATACTTACTGTTTTTACTTCCATAGTAGACCTCCTACTATCATTATAACATATAATTAAAAAGAACTTAATTAAGTTCTTTTGTTTCTTTATTTTCTACTTCTACTTTGTTAATAGAAGCAAATTTTTTTGTTATTTTATCTGTAGTTATAGATACACTTTGTATATCTTTATTAACAGTATCAATACTTCTAGTTAGTTTATCCCAACGTTCTTTATATCTAGCAAATTCTAATCCTAGTTTATTTAATTCATCATGAATAATAGAAGCATATTTATCTCTTTCCATATTCTTTATAATCATTTCTATTACAGTTAATGTAGAGATTAGAGTTGTTGGTGAAGTTAACCATACTCTCTTTTTATATGCATAGTTAATTATATCAGGATGATATGCATTTACTTCAGCAAATATTGCTTCTGCTGGTAAGAAAAGAATTGCTTGATCTGTTGTTTCTCCTGGAATAATATATTTTTCACTTATCGCATCTATATGTTTTTTCATATCCATTTTAAATAATTTTTCTGCTTTTTCTCTATCACTTGGAGATAATTTTTTATCTACCATTAATTGATAGTGTTCTAAAGGGAATTTTGAATCTATTGCGATAGTACCTAGAGGTTTTGGCGCAAATAAAACTGAATCAGCTATTACTCCTGTTGATAAAGTATATTGAAGTCTATAAATCTTATCATTATTTTCTCCAAAGACACTACTAAGTATATGAGCTAAATTAACTTCTCCATAAATACCTCTTGTCTTTTTATCAGTTAATATACTTTGAAGAGATACTATATCTGTAGATAGATTTTCTATTTTCTTTTGAGCTTCATCTATCTTAGATAATCTTTCTATTACATTCATAAATGTCTTATTAGTTTTTTCAAAGTTTTGATCTAGTCTTTCATTTACTTTTTCATTTATATTAAGTAATCTTCTTTCTACTTGTTCATTTAATTTAGTAAAATCTTCATTTAGATTTTTATTTATATCTACTTTGAATTCTCCTAACTCTTTAGTTAAATTTAATTCTAATTTACCTAGTCTTTCAGTTATATTAGATTCATTTATATTTTTACTAATAGATATTACTACTAGTATTATTAGTACTACTAATAAACCTATAATTACATATTCCATTTAATCATCTCCATTATGTACTTATTATAATACTTAAATGCCAAAATTAAAAGAGTCTAACGACTCTATTTAATCTTATAAGGATCTGTTTTAGTTCCTTTTCCACCATTATAGAAAACATTTGATTTTAAGTAAACTACAGGTCTTAAATATGCTTGACTACTTGCATGTTTAACTTGTACTCCTAAGTTTGTTGCGAAGTGATAAGCATCATATGAATTTGATTTATCTGCAGTCGCTAACCACCAATTATAATCAGTATTTAAATAATTATAATTTTGACAACTCTCAGATAAAGTAGAATTACAATTGTTATCTAATGATGCTTGCATGTACTCAGAAACTGTTAATAAACCTATTTGTTGAGAAGTTTCTTTTTCACTACATTCAGTTGCATTATTATTAGTTTTATCATTTTGAGCACGTTTACCTACACATAAATCAAATTCTGTTAAATAAGCTCTATGTTTAGATTTTAATATTGTTATAGTTTCATCTAATGTTCCATTATATAGTTTAGCTAAATTTTCTTTTACTCTACTTGTAGAATAATTATTATTACCTATATTATAATCTTTAGCTTTATTATATCTATCATCCCAAGGTAGAGAAGATAAACTTATTTTATCATTAAAGATTAAAGCTATATTACCATCAGAAGTAACTTTTACAATTCTCCATAGATAACCATTAAGTTTAACATAATTATCTACTTCTTCACCTCTAAATACATAATTACCATATAAACTATATAATCCATATCCTGATGTTTTAAGATTATCTTCTTTTGTTACTTTTTTATATAATTCTGTAGTTTCGTAATTATCTCCACAATTAAGATATCCTTTATAATCATATCCTTCAGTTAACTTTTGAACAGTAACACGTCCTGTACAAGTTACTCCTTCTTTTAAATAAGTAGATAAATCTTTCATATATTTACCTTCTACTAAGTTTTCTACAGGAACATTTCTTGTATCATTTACTTCTTTAGGTAAATAGTTAGCATAATCTACAAAATACTTTTGACAAGCTTTTTCCATTATTTCTTCTATATCAGAATAACTATATTCTTTTTTAACAAATAAACTCATCATTAATATTATTAATACTAATACTCCTAATATTACTCCAGCTACTACTAAAACTTTTTTGATTTGTCCTTTTAATTCATCTTTATCAATTGAACTTTTAACTTGAGTGTAGTCTGTATCCTCTTCTTCAAAGTCAGTGATTATTTCACCATCTTCAGAAATCATTTGTTCTTGTGATTCTGTTTCAGAAGTATTATTTAATTCTTTTTTTCCTTCATTAAAATTAATTTCCATAGTCTACCTCCTAATTATCAAAAAAGTCATCGAAGAAATCATCATCATCTTCATCTAATTCATCTAAATTAATAGTTTGTTTAGGTTGAGTTGGAGTCTCAGTTGCGACAACAGGTTTTTGAGTTGTTGTTGAACCTTTAATTCTTGACTTAGTCTCTACTCCACGTTGTCTTTCCATTTCTTCTTCTTTTTCTAATTCTGCTATTTTAGCATCTATTTTCTTTACTAACTCATCTACATCAAAATCTAATTCATCATCGTCATCATCTTCTAATTCAGGTTCTTTCTTATGATCAAATACAATTGAAGGAGATGGATTTTCTTTTGGTCCATCCATAATTTGACCAAATGGTGTAGCTTTGATAGTTTGTTTATCCATTGGTATGCTAGACATATCTCTAGTTGAATCTAGAGTAGGTTTCTTTGGCATATCAGCAATAGGATTAGCTTTTAATTCTCTATCAACTTCAGCTTGTTTTTCTCTAATTTTTTGTTCAAAAGGACTTACTGGAGGCATTGGTCTTCCTCCTGCACTTGAGCCAGATGGTCCTTGTGAATCTTGATTCATCATTTCTAATAATTTTTTCTTCTTTGTATCTTTAACAAATTGTTTAATATCGAATGTTTGAATTTCACGTTTCTTTCTAGTTGGATATCCTGATTTAGGATATTTTTCTCCCCAATTTAATTGGTAGTTTGGAGTAAAATGTGTTTTGAATGGTTGAAGTCTTGTACGCATGATAATAACATCGAACTTCTTCATTCTTTGTAAGTCTGAAACTGTTACTAAAGGTGTTGAAGCTGTTTTATCATCTTTCTTAGATTTAACTTCACCACACATTTTAGATATTTCTTCTAAGGCTTTTAACTCAGTTGTTAATAAGTAAATTAAGTTACCACAGTTACCACGAATAGTTTCTGCTTCTTCTTTACCATATACTTGGTCTAACTGTGCATAGTTTTGAATTATCATTGTAAATCTTATTTTACGTGAACGTGCAGCAGTGATCATTGTAGTAACATCTTTTAATGGGGGCATGTTAGCAAACTCATCTAAAATGAAGTTTGTTCTAACTGGTAATCTACCACCATGTTTTTGAGCTGTAGCAATTAATGTTTCATATATTTGTTTTAAAAGAATAGTTGCTAGAGCATGGTATGTTTTCTTTTCATCTTGAATAACTATAAATACTGCTGTTTTTCTTTCTCCTATTGTTGATATATCAATATCAGAATAAGATAACATTTCACTTAAATTTTCACGTGAAGCGAACAGTTTAATTTTTTGTTTAAATACTGCTAAGATTGAGTCTTTTGTTTCATCTGGTGCCATAATTGTAGATGATGCATCTATAGCAGCAGCACTCTTTGGATCTTTATCTCCAAAGTATTCTTTAATATATGTTGATCCTCCAAATTTTTCTTCACCAACTGTTGTTGCTAAAGATATTGAGTTAATATTAATTTCATCTGGTTTAGCATCTTCAAATAAACCTAAAGCAATACCAGCAAAGTAGTCTGCTGAAGTTTTTTCCCAGAAAGGATCTTGTTGAGATGATGAAGCATCATACAAAATATTTAATGCTAAGTCATCTAATAACTCTATTGCTTTATCTTGATTACCTTGTTGATATAGATTATATGGTAAACTCATTGGATTCCATGCATTTCCTTTTTGAGGATCACGGAAGTTTAATAATAATATTTGATATCCTCTTCTACGTAACATATTAGCTGTTTCTTCATAGATTTCACCTTTAGGGTCAGTGATAATCATACTTTCACCATGACGAGCTAATACTCTAACTTGTGGAAATACTACTGTTTGAGTTTTACCTGAACCAGTAGAACCAATTACTAGGGTATGATATTCTCCATTATCTACCCATAGTTTATCTTTTTTTACCATTAATGGAATTCCTGCTCCATTAACTTTTCTATCAAATACGTTTAATTCCATGATATCAGTATCATTTTGAATTTCTTTTTCTTTTGCCCATCTAGAATATCCTTTTGATACTTTTTCTGTAGTTATACCTATTCCTGAATCTCTTTCAAATATATATGATTTAACACTAAAAAGAATAGCACCTAAAGATAATAACCATATTGGTATTGTGATTGCTATATATCTAGGACTAAATGCTTCAAATGGATTTAATCCAGCTAATTTTCCTTCTGAAGCTAGTGTTGATATATTTACTATAAGTAATGCTATAACAAATAATAAGAATACAGCAAATACACCAAACATTAATAAATCATCTGAATCTACACGTAATTTTAGTTTCATATTCTTCGTCCCTTCCTCTTATATATTATATCTTAACTTTTAAAAACTGTCTATGAATTAGAAGCTTTTAATTCAAAAGATAATTTGTTATTTTCTTTTGTTAATTCATATATATTAACTCTTTGTTCATTGATACTCATAGTACTACAAGAAATAATAATTTCATATTGATTATCTCCATTTAAATTAATAAATCCTTCTATATTTGGTTGACATGAATAATTACTATACTTTGTAGTTAATGTGTTATAAATAATATATATTTTATTATCTTTAACCATAAATACTACAGCATATTCTTTAGTATCACTTGAAATAACTGGTAATGCATTACTAAATAAATAGAATGTTTCATTATTACCATCGTTATCTATATCCATATCAAGTTCTTTATTAACAGTTAAATGTTCTACTATTATTCCTAATTTATCAGCTACATTATATACATAAGTATCATCTACTATATCTGTTCCTTCTTTATATATATAATCTATATCATAATTAGATTTATATGCTATTAAAGTATTACTTTCATATGATATAGATTTCCTATCTTTATCAAATAAGTACCATTTATCATCATAATGCATTAAGTAATTACCTTTTACTTTATAATTATCTAATACTTTAAATTCATTCCAATCTAGTTCTTTTCTTAATTGACTATTTAGTGGAACATTATACATTTTCTTATTATGATATGAAAACATAGCATTTTGTCCTACTACTAAATAAGCTTCATTTTTATTTGATTGAAAAGTCACTCCATCTTTTTTAGATAATAAGTAAACTACTAATAGAAATACTACTAATACTATTATAATTATTATTGATGTCTTAGTACTTTTACTCATAATTTTCTCCTTTTTATACTTTATAACATGATAGATATGTTGTTTTACTAGGATTATAAGTTTTCCACATATCTTTTGCTGAAGTAGCTGGATCCATCATAGTTATTTTATTTCCTTGTACTTGGTCTATAGCTACCCAGTGTTGACTATTAGGAGTTGCTCCTTTAACTTCTGCTATGATGTAATATCCTTTTCCTACTAATTCTTTTATTTTAGATAGTTTTTCATCTTGTGTTTTTCCACTTACATCAACAGTTGTTACATATTTAAAGTCTGGTATTAATTCAGTTACCTTATTCCACATAATACCTCCATTACCAGAGAATCCTCCTATTTTATTAAGTGCAGTTACAAATGTTCCTGGATTAAAGTCTCCTGGTACTTTTGAAGTATCTACTCCACTTCTCTTTATTTGCATTGCGATAGAAGTAATTGTACATCCTGAATGAGCAATATCAGTTGAAGAATTACCTAATGGAACACTTCCCCAAACTTTATTTGCCTGTTTCCAAGTAGTATAGTTTCCAGAAGCTGCTGTACCTACAGTTGAACAAGCAACTGATTGTGTACAAGATGATTGACTAATATCAGTAGCATTACTATAAGTTGATAATAATATTTCTTTATAGTCTTTTCCACTATTAGCTAGACTATTAAATTTCTTTTGTGTTGTATCAGTATAAGTTGTATATACTACATAGCCTTGATCATTTAAAACTAATTGTCCTTCTACTTCTTTAGCATATGATCTATATTTATGATCTGAAGATAATGCTTTCTTATACAAAGTATATTCAGTACCACTACGCATATTGCTACCATCTTGTGAACATCCTTTGTCTGGATCACAATATACTTGATCTTTAGTACAAGAAGCTGTTTCAATTATATAGTTGTCTCCTTCTTGTTTAATCTTTCCACCTATATCTGCATGTCTTCCTAAAATATAACTTCTAGCAGCAACTAATTGTGCTTTAAAAGCTTCTTCTGGTGCTCCTTCATTTTCTGCATAAGCAACACCTAAAATATACTTTTCAAAGTCTACTAATTCTTCTCCAGACACTTCTTTATTTTTATTGTCACAATCCATAATTCTGACTTTTACTTTATTTAAATTTAGTTTTTCTTTTACATTTCCTTTACCACTTATATAGAATCCTTTTATTCCATATGTACATGAACTTGTAGAAGAATAATCACAAGTACCATTAGTTTTATTATAACCAATATAACTATAATAGTTATTAACATATTCAAATACTTGATCTGCTAGAATTTCATATTCTCCTTGTGATAAGTTTTCAAAGTATTTAGGAAATATATCATTAGCTAGATTTGTTTTTGTTTGTATCTCATCTCCAGCGATTGCTCTTTTTATTTTTCTTAGTTTTCCATTAGTAAAATATTTATATGTATATGTACCATCTTTATCCATAATAATATGAACAGTTCCAGTTACAATTAGATATGGACTATCTACAGATGAAGTATATTCATCAGTTCCATCATCTCCAGTAACACCAATTACTCTTTGAATATAATCTCTAAATTCATCATTTGTTGAATTATATTGAGTATATCCAGTTGGTCCACCTGATGCTGTAGAAGTTGCTAAAGCATCTTCATATTTTGAATCTTCTTCAACAACATTTACAATCATAATTGCCATAAAAGATAGTGCAAATACTAATGGTAATCCAAATAAAAGGGCTATTTTTACTGGATCTTTCATTATTACTTTTAAAACACCTTGAGTAATATCAAATCCACCATCAGATGATGAACCACTTTGTTTTCCACCTGATCCACTACTTGATTGGCTATTTTCTGATTTATTATCAGATTTATCTTGCCCTAATTTAGAAAGTGCACTTTCATCTGAAGAAGGAAGAGAACTATCTTGCCCTCCTCCTATATTTCCTTTATTGGCTGCTCCTGCGGCATTAGCACCTGAAGTTGGAGTAGCACCAGCAGCTCCACCTGTGCCTCCTGCTCCACCGGCTCCGCCTGCAGCACCATTATAGGTTTGTGCAGCTTTACCAATTTTATCACTTGCGCCACTTTCACTTAATTTATTTGAGGCGTCTTGTATTTTCTTTCCAGCTGGTGAATATTGGTTTGCTCTAGTCATTGCTTTTCCTAAGGCTTGTGTACTTTTTCCACCAGTTAATTTATCTGCTGCTTTAACTGCTGTACCTGCAGCCACAGCATAAGGGTTTTTGGTAGCTATGGCAACATCTGCAGCATTTTTAATATTCTTGGCATTGTTTTCATCATTTCTTTGTTTTTGAGATTTTACTTCATTATCAGTGCCTCTATTTGCTTGATATGCCATTTGCTCACCTTCTTTTTAAAGTTCTAGAAACCTCCTCCAGAACCAAATGATTCTAATTCTTCTTTAGTTACAGCAACATTTATTTGCATACGTTTATTACCACAAACAAATAATGCTTCACCTTGAGAATATCTCTTTATACCCTCTCTTTCACTTTCATTTAAGTCTATTAATAAACTTAAATCTTCAACTGCTTGTTTCTTTAATCCCATTACTAAGTAATAAGATGCATTATCAAATATTGCTTTACCATGCATTAATATTTGTTCATTAGCAACAAAGTCTGATGGTTGTTGTGTAATTAAAATTGTACCTGTATTATACTTTCTAGCACGACGTTGTACTTGTGATAAGAATTCTGCTCCTAAAGCATTTTTATCTCCTAATAATACGTGTGCTTCATCAACCATTAATACTGTATTAACATTAAAATCTAAACATAAACTCCATGCATATTTTAATACGTTAAAGAATAATGCATTTCTAATATTAGAATCAGAGTTCATTAACTCTTTAATATTAAATACCATAAAATCAGAATCTCTTCTTAATGTAGTCTTACCATCAAAGTAGAATTTTAATTCATTTACAATAGGTCTAACTTTTAATTCTAATCTTTCCATAATATCTTTTTCATGTGTTTGATCAGTCATAGCCATTAGACGTCCTTTGATAGTAGCATATACATCACTAAATGTTGGATAATCTTCTGATGTAAATCTAGAGAAATCTGTATTAAAATCTATTCCAAAACGTTTATATGTATCTTGTACTACTTCAGAAAACATTGTTAATACATCATCTTGCATAGATGGATCATAATATGTCATAAATGCTCTTAAGAATTGAAGTGTTCTTGTTAAAACTGTATAACCAAGTCCTTGTCTTATTTCTTCTTCATCAGCATCGATAACTACTTCTAATGGATTTATTAATCCAAATTCTCCACCTTTTCCTATATCAACAGTATCTCCTCCAAAAGATTGAGTCATTTCTCTTAACTCATCTTCTGGGTCGATTATTACTATTTGACAACCATTTCTAATATGAGTTCTAAGCATCAATTTAGCTGCAGTTGATTTACCTGAACCAGATGTACCTAAAATAATCATATTAGCATTATTTCTATTATTTTCTTTTCTTATCTTATATAAGAATTGATTGAATAAAATAACTCCACCTGAGAAATCAACTCCTAATAATGTTGATAATCCAGGGTCTTTTACACTATCAAAGATGAATGGATACATAGCAGAAATTGTAATACTTGGAATTGGTGTACCAATTCTTTCTTCAATATCTTGTTTTGGAAAGACTGGTAAAATTGATTTTAATACCTTTTCTTGTTCAAAACGTAGAGATACTGCTTTTAATTCCATAGCATCTAAATAGTTTTTAACATTAATCTTCTTTATTTCTAATTCTTCTTTAGAACCAGCTGTAATCATAATATGCATTTGAAAATCAAATATCTTTGCTTGAGAACCAGCTAACATTGATGTGAAGTATTCCAAACTTTCAGCATCTTGTCTAATACGTTCTCTTGCTGTATGATCACGTTCATTTTTATATTGTTCTCTTAATTCAGCAACTTGTTTATTTAACATCTTTGCCATTTCAGAGAATGGTACTGGAATATGTTTTACTACAACTTTAATTCCAGACATATTTGTTAATGATGATAAATATCCAGGCATTATATATTTTGGATATGAAACTACTGTTAAAATAGTAGCATAATGATCACTTATGAAGAAATCACTAGGTGAAAAACTTAATCCTTTTGGAGCAACTTGACTCTTAAAATTTAAACTCATAATGACATCACCGTTCCAAACTCAGTTTTAACTCCTCCATTTAAGAAGTTATCTAAAATGACTCTTAAGTCTTCATTATTTACTTGTGATGCATTAAGTCCACATGTTGCTAAACCATTTATCATCAATCTTATTTTTTTATCTATTACATCTTGATCTTTATCTTTAAATAAGAAGTAATACTCAGTATCTACAATATTATTTCTAATAAAATTATTACCCTTTTCTAAATCTTGAGCAATCAATTTTCTAATCGCAGGTACTTGAGTTTCATTATATAGAAGTTGTAATTGTGACATGTAGACACTTAAATCTACTGGTCTATCTGCTACAACTAACCAAAATTCAAAATCAAGCATATTATAGAAATTCTTTAATCCAGTTAATACTCTATTTTGAGAATCCATATCTAAAATAAATATATTTCTAGGTGTAATTTTAACTCCGGTAACTTTTAAATTACTTCTAGTGATAATACAATTATTTTGAATGCTTTTAACTGGTAACCAATCTTCTGTCCATTTAGAAGACTCTTGAACACTAGTCTTACTAGCTGGAGCCTTATTTACGGATCCTTTTTTTACTTGTGCCATTAGTCACACACCAACCTCTCCAATAGTATTTTTGATTATGAGTTAAAAACTCATACATTTCCATTATTATAGTTAAAATATTGTGATAATTAGGAATTGGAACTACCAAGAAGGCAGTTATTAAACCAGGAGCTAGTGATAATATTGTGAACAATAAACTAGATTGTGGTACAAAAGCTAATAAAATTAATGTTATTAAAACTCCAGTACTAAATAGAATTAAGTCCATTGGTTTAAATAATCCCATTATCAGTTTTCCTTGTTTTGTATTTGCAGGTATCAAGTAATTATTCATCTAGTATCACACTCCTTTATTCTATTATGGATGTGGTCCTCCTGGAGGTGGTCCGCCACCTGGATTACCGTTTCCTCCATTATGACCTCCAGCTATATTAACAAATGTTGTTTCATCGATAGCACCATCATAATCTTCATTATTTCTTTCATATTGATAATCTGCAGGATTTCTTGTAGGGTTACCGTTAGAATCGATTGCAACTTTTGCTCCAGTTTCTTCGATTGTTGTTGTAACAACCTTTTCAGGTTCTCTATAGTAAATAAAGTCTTGTATGTCTCCTGCAAGTCCTTGATAATTATGTCTATGATATCTTTCAACGTCGCTAATTCTAGGTAAGACATTCAATGCTTCTCTTTCTTTCTTCATTCTGTCTACGTTGTCTTGAGAATCACCATATGTCTTAGCAGCAGCTTGATAAGCAGCTTTAGTTTGTTTAACTCTTTCTTTAGCTGCATTGTATTTAGAAGTATATGCACTGTAAGCAGAATCAAGTGCTCCACCTGACAATCCAGTTTTAGCTGCATATTGTTGTTTAGACATTCTATTACCATCCATTTGAAGTCTAGATAATTCTGCATTAGCAGCATTCATGTCTGCCTCAGCTTGTTCCATATTAGCTTTATTAGCTTTGTTAACATATGAAGCTTTAGCCCAGTCTCTACTACCAAGACCCAATCTACTTGCTGCAGCTTCTCTATTTTGATAATCCAATCTATCTTGTAAGTAACCCATTGGACCTCCACGGGCTTGCTTATCACCAGTTCTAATTTTTGCCATGTTATCAGCAGACTGTCTCCAAGTGTCCATAAGTCCTGGAGCTTGTTTACCTTGTGCACCAGCTTCTACTTGTTCATTGAATGCGTTCAATGCTCCAGCTGCCATTCCTCTAGCTCCACCAGATAATGAACCTAAACCACCCATTATAGTAGCAAGTCCTATATTTGAACCAAAAGATTTAACTCCTAGTACATCTTTAATAAATTGTGGAGCTTGTTTTGCGAAGATGAATAAACCAATAATAATAAATATCATTGAGAATGCTCCTATAATTCCTCCACCTATATTAATAGTAATACCATTTATTAAGATATCTTGTACTAAGAATAATACAAAGAATACAATTGCTAAACGTATAAATAAATCTACATATGTACCTATAACAGCTTTAGTCCAGTTAGAAAAAGCAGTATTGTCTTTTGATTGAGGTCCCATATAAGCAATAATTGGAATTGGTGCGATTAATCTTAATACAGATAGTTTAATAGCACGTACTGCTATATCAACAGTAAATCCTAATAATATTACTGTCATTATTATCGCAACTATTGTTCCTAAAATTGGAACATAGTTAAATGCATATCTTGCTTTTCCAGAATACCATAAGTTATGTCCTGTAATTTTATTAAATGCTTCTGATATAAATCCATTACTACATGTCGTTGTAAGTAGCGCCGATGAAGTTAAATCAGATGGATCAGCATCTATTTTAGTATATGTTTGTAATACACTATTTTCTATTGGACACATCCAGTTGTTTGAATCCGTTATATCATCAGTATGATTTTCTCTTAAGTTAATTCTTACAAATATACGAAGGATTGTTGCGGAAAAGACATTGGCCATCGTACTTAGTCTTTGTCCTTCTAAATCAGTTTGTTCAGTACTATCTGGATCAGCATTTGATGTAGATACATCGGTTGTACCTAGTACTATCCTACCAATAGTATTATTTGCTAAAATACGTTTTTGTAATGAATAAAGTGTTCCGAATACTAATCCATTGTTATTTAATTCTCTAGAAAATTCATTACTAGCATTAGGTATATTAATAGGAGTTAATGCAGCTAATAGTAGTAAACCTATTACTACTCTTTTTATTACTGCAGAAAATCCTTCTTGTTTATCATTTGCTTTATCTGGATCAATTATTGTTTGTAAAACGGTAATAGATAATCTAAACACCATAAAAACTCCAAGTATTAATTGGACTCTACCATAGAAACTTCTAATAGTTGCATTACTAAAGAATTCAGCAGTTGCAACATTAAAGAAGATCATATACATAAACTTCATAACTGAAAAAGAAATCCAGTCTAATTTACTGAAAATGATTCTAATTAAGTTATGACCTACGCCAGGCTGATCTTGATTAACCTCGAAGTCTAAAATCATCTAATCCCTTCTTTCGATTTATGCCATTACTTTAATAATCCGCAATCTGATACAATTCCAAATACTTGGAATAATAATTGAGTAATAATTGGTATCATAAACAATAATCCTGTCATTATCAATCTTGTTTTTAAATGTGTAGTTGCTTTTTTCATTGTATCATCATCACTATTAATAATAGCTTTTGTAAATTCAATTCCACTTAAAACTATTACAGCAAGTGGACCTAATATTTTAATATAATCTAGGATTTTATTCAATAGCCAAGCAACTGAATTTTGATCATTAATATCACCTAAAAGTGAATTACAAGTTTCAGAATCTTGTTTATATACACTATTGTTTCCTTTAAAACTATTAATATATGAATTTACATCTTGTGAATTATTAGATGTTAATACATATGGTGCATCAATTGTAGTTTTTGCATATGTATTTTCAGGAATAATAACAAAAAGACTTGTTATTAATAAAATTATTATTATAATTGTTTTTTTCATAAAATCACATCACTTGTTCTATCATAATTAGTATAGCAAATCAATACAAAAATATCAATTATCTTTGATTTTTTTACAAAAAAAAATAGTAAATAAATACTATTTTATTTGTTTCCAGCATGAGAACCACGCATTTGTATCTCCAACACTTGATGTTGCAACTACTTGCATTAATAATGAAACTAAGAAGACAATTAAGAATACTAAAGCTGCATAGATAAATCTCTTGATTAATTTTCCTTGAGCTTCTTTAATTTCTTTTTCATCACTTGCGATAACTGCTTTACCTAAATCAATAACTCCAAATAAGATTAGAGCAACTGGAATTATGATATAGAACATTGGAAGTAATGCTTTCTTTACTATTCTAACAAATGGTTCAAGTCCCATACAATCTGATGAAATATCAGTGTTTGTTCCTATTAAAAAATACTTGTTCATAAAATCTCTCCTCTACTTAATTATATTTTTTTATTAATAATTTGTCAATATCAGCGTCTAAATAGACCAAATATTTTTTTGTCACCATCATTAGGTTTTTGAATAAGATTTATTCTTCCTAAAAAGTCTACAATGATTTCATTATTTTTTCTGTCATTTAATGGTGGTATATTATAAAATATTTTCAATCCTGATTCATATTCTAAATCATTAACATCTTTATTTGATAATAAACTTTTATTTAATATTACCATTTTATTTTTTAATTTCTCTAATATCAATCTATTCTTATCAATCATTTTATTCAATCGAACAATTGATGGTTCAACTAAATATATTATTGAATTACACATAGATGTATCAGTACTTTTATTTAGATCAATTATAATGTATTTAGCATTAGTTTGACCTATAACTTGTCGTGCATTACTTGCACTTGTTGATAACAAGTTTCTTTGTTTAAAGTACTTAAAATCACTCTTATCTAATTCTAGTCCTAATACTTTGTCTGAACCAAATATTCTTGATAGTTCTTTTACCATCATATAAGTTAAAGTAGTTGCTCCAGCATGATCAGTAGCATTTCTTATACCAAAGACTACTGTAGTTGAACTTATTGTTTGAGCTTCAGTAGTAACTGGTTGGACTGCTGCTGAAACTGTTACAGCTTCATTCGTTGATTCAGCTCCTGTACCTCCCATCTTTTGAATATGGGATACATCATTATATGTATTAGATTTTTTTAATAAATATTTTATACCTTCTAAGTTAGTAGTAAAATTATAGATTCCAATAGATATTAAATTAGATAAGAAGTTTGCTTTACAAAAGTCACTTCCTTCTGGTAAAAATAATATTATTTTATCAGTTTCTAATCCATCAGCAAGTGCTTGAAAATTACGTATATCATTATTTCCATCTATTGCTGTAATATCAATAATCATCTTATTGTAGAAAAAATTTCTAAACATATCTACTATTTCTTTAGTGGAATAAGTTCCAGAGATATGTTTAATAATATCTATATCTAGGGATGATAATTCTTTATCTAATGTATTTGTAATCAAAATATTCATTATTTCATCCCCTTTTTATATTTTATGTTCTCTTCTTTATAGTTTTTGTTTCTCCTGTTACTTGAAATATTGACATATGTGGCATCAAATTTCTTATAACTGGAATATCAATAGTTACTTGTGTTAATACTTGATAATAAGCTCTTGTATCTCCATCTGTTTGAGTACCTCCACTTTTACCAGTACCTTTTTCAACTATTTTTTCATTTATACAAAAACCTCTATCACTATTGCAACATACCTTCCCTGTTGCACAAAAATTACCTGGATTAACTGCTATTCTAGTGTTATATCCTATATCATTCATGTAACTTAAGATTTTTTTTGTGCAAACGTTTGATGGATCGCTAGGAGAACAATTACCTTCATATTGTTCAACTAAATCTATTATTCTATTTTTAACTTTGAAGGCTTTTACATAACTAACATTAAAAGCCATGTAACCTGAAACTAATACCATAAATACTGCAATAATAACAATATTTACAGTACCTCCTATAGCATCTCTCATTTAAGCCTCCTATAAATTAATCTCCGTGACCAGTTATGCCTTCCCATTGCTTATTAATATTAATTTTAATTTGTGGCCATAATACTGCAGTAAAGAATGCTATAACTAAACCAATTGCTATTAAAGTAATAACTGTTAAATTTAATTCTCCAGTAGCTGCTTTCAATTTATTCACCTCCTTATTTTATTAATATAATTATATCAATTTATCTGATTTAATACAATCTTAAAAACTAAACATCATCATCATTGTCACTAAAATTAACAACATAACTGAAACTCCAGTAACAATTAACATTATCATAGTTTGACTTTCCATATGATTAAGTCTTTCTTTATATTTAGTTTCTCTTGCTTTATTTTGTAATGATGAAATTGATCTAGAGAACATCATCAAACGTTCTTGTTTTTTCTCTTGACCACCTATACCTAAACGATATAGCAATCTCATCATTCTCATTGAATCTCTAACAGGATATGTATTAGCAAATTCCATATATGGATCTACTGATGAATCTCCTGAATTAATTCTATCTATCATTCTTCTTAATCCTGGTTTAAATATATCTGGAGCATCTTCTATTGATTTACCTAGTGCTACAGGTACAGTATAGTGTTGGATTAAGATTTCTAAACTCTTTAAATAGTATGGCAACATTATATCTATTTCATGTAAATGTCTCTTATAGAAACCTTTTAATGATATATATTGTTGTTTAAATATAAATACTGCTATAGCAGCTGAAAATACTATATTTAATATTATATTTTGTCCTCCACCAATAGATAAGACTAATACAATAAGAAATGTTGCTATAGCTGTTGTACATCTTTTCATATAGATTTGATCTACATCTAGTTCATCTCCATATTTAGCATATAATAAGAATTCATAATCTTCTTCTTTAAAAACTTCTAAGTATTTTTCATTATCAGCAATAAACTTTTCTTTATCTATAGTATTATTATAGAAAAAGATATACATAAGTATTGCTCCTATTATTAGTATCTCCATATTACTCAGCACCTACATTCTCATTATAATATTTTTCTCCTTTTAGTAAGAAGTAAGTATTGATTATTAATACTCCATGTAATATTAAATCTATATACCATAATTGTAATAATTTAATGTAAGTTTCTCTTCCTACTAAGTATTGGACTAACATAACTAATAGGTATAACATTATACCGAATTGTAAGAAGTTTCTATGGAAAGATGCTCTTTCAATTCTATCTCGATATACACTTTCTATTAACATATCTATATCCATTTGCATGTTATCTAAAGAATCAGCTGAGTTTCTTGCTCCTTCTTTAGTAATTTGTAAGAATAATTGGTGCATATTCTTAACAATATAATATGGATATAGTTGAGTCATATAAGCAAGTGCTTCATCGATAGTACCATTATCATATGATAAATCTATCATATGCTGTACATCTGATTTTACAGGGTCTTCTAATAATCCTGAATTTAATACACCTTCTAATGATTTAACAAAAGATTGTGTAGTAGCAAATTCCATAATTACGTTAGATGTATATACTTGTATTTGCTCAAATATGAATTCTGAATATATTTTTTTTGATCTTAAATAAGAAAGATAAGGAACTATGAATGAAGAAATAATTACATAAACTATACTTATAGCTAAATTATAGAAGTATAAATATGTAATGATTCCAGCAAAACCACCTATTGCAACTAATTGAATAGTATATTGACGTGGTGTATAATCTTGCCCTAGTTCTTTTGTTTTTTCTCTAACTGCTCTAAATGAATATGGAGTAATTTTATCCATAACTCCTGCTAAACCTTCAGAGAAAAATTTACTAACATTTTGTCCTTGGTATACTCTATATAAATATATTCCAACAACTATTACAATAATTAGTAAAAGTTCTTCTATATACATATGCATTCCCCTTTCTTATTAATTTAATTTTTCTAATTGAGGTGCAGCTTGTGTTTGCACTGGTTGTACCGCAGGTGGTGTTTGAACAACTGCAGGTACTGCTTGAATCACAGGTGTTGGACTCTCAGCAACTTGTGGTTGAGGTTGAACTACTTGTTGTGGAGCAGCTTGAGCTGCTTCTGCTGGTACTTCTTTTTGTTCAGTTTCTTGAGGTGTAACTTGCTTTTGTTCTTGTTCTTGTGATTCTTCTTTTGGTTGATCATCTTTAAATTCACTACCATCATGAAATTCCTCAAAATGATGTTCTTTATAAGGCATTTCTTCAGGTAAATGAGCAATTATATCTGAAATATCAATATTTTGATTTTCAATATACTCTATTAAGTGATCACTTGGTCTTATCATTATTCCATTATCATCTTGTGTCTTTCTATATATAGTTCTTGATTTAGGTTCATTATTATCATCTACATAGAACTCAGTAACTTCATCTATTTCACGATGGAATTTACCATATTTTTTACTATAAAACGCTTTAATATGAATACCTAATTGGATATAACGATAAATTGTATTTAAGAATTGTCCAACTTCTAAATCTGTCTCCATCAATGAATAAAGACGATATGGTATAGAAGCTGCTTTATCAGCATGGATTGTTGATAAGATATTGTGTCCTGAAGATATTGAGTTACGTACAGCAGAAACAGCTTCTGCAGAACGAACCTCTGATAGTAAAATCCATTTTGGATTTTGACGCATGCAGGTAACTAATACATCAGTATATGATGCAACATTATTAGTTTTCATTGCAACTATATCTCTTTGTGGGAATATCTTATCTAAGTGCAATTCTAATGTATCTTCAATAGTTATTATTTTTTCTTTTGGATCAGTATGAGATGCTAAATATTTAACAAACTCTGTTTTACCTGAACCAGTTTCTCCAGCAACCATAATATTACAGTGACCTAAAACACATTTCATTAGGAAGTCATGAATATCATTAGTAAAATAATCATCTTGAAGTAATTTTTCTTTCTTCAATCTAATCTTAGCTGGAGTTTTACGTATAACTAATGCAATTCCATTTGTAGCAATTGATGAATGTACAAAGTTAAGACGTAATTCAGCAGATTCAGCATCTAAAAAAGGTTTAGCATTGTTAAATGTTGTTCCCATAACATTTGAACATTGAAATGCTAAACGTTCAACAAATTCAGGTGTAGCACCTTCTATTTGTACATGCATTGATCCTTGTTGTAATGAACGAATCCATATTTGACCACCATTACAATAAGAGATATCTGTAATATCATCATTTTCTAATAATGGTTTAAAAGGACCAAAGTCTAATTTGTCAAATATGCTTTCATTCATCGTTTCACTTCCCTTTTTTATTCATTTATTATTCTATTCTTCATCTTCATCAATAATGCTTCCTGAATTAGTAACACTATCGATAAATTTAACTAATTTTTGACTTGATATCTTAATTCCTTCTGGAGTCTCTTCTTGTGAGTTATTTGTAGGAACAGGTATAACTTCAGATCTATAACTATCTAATGATTCTGCTTTTTTCAATATGTTGAAATAATTTTGAGGTACTGCAAAAATCATCATAGTTGGTTTTTTCTCTTCATCTGTATCAGAGAAAACTGATTTACCATTATCATCTTTAACTGCTAAGACTTTAATGTTTTCTATTAATCTACCTACATACATTTGACTACTAGATTTCTCATCTTTAGAAATTTTTAGGTAAATATCAATATAATTTCCTGGATATATAGAGTTACCATATGTAGTATTTGTATCAACTTTCATATTGTATAATACATATCCTTTTTCATATGACATTAAATCTCCAGCAGGTAAGTTTTCTTTTTCAACTACTGTTCTTTCAAAGAATAAACTTCCTTTAGGAATAACTGTATCAGCATTTGAATACTTATCAATAACTTGACCAGCTTCAGTAAGAACCCCGTCAGTAATCATATTTGGGGAAACTTTCATACTTCCTACCATATCTTCAGTAATTTGTGTACCAGGTCCAATTTGCTTAATTGCATAAGGTACAGTTACTGGATTTGTAGCTTGATTTACACGCCAGTTATAAGCAAAATATAGTACTGCAATAACTATTACTAGTCCAATGACAGTTACTGTATTTTTATTAGCCAATATTTTTTTAATACCGTTCATTCTTTTTCCCCTTTCTATTTAACTTTAGCATCTAAAATTATTTGATTACCATTTGCATTAACAGGTTTCCCAATAAAACTATGAGGGTTATTGTACTCAAATTTTAATGAAGGTGATTTAGCATTTCTAGTTTCAACAAGTTGACTAATTGATGTAGTAATATCAGAATGCTCAGCTTCATCAGTTCCTGCTTTTACACCTAGTATTGTTGTAGAATCTACTTTTATATTTACCATTGGAGGTACTTCATTTAATCCGTAGAATCCTATTTTATATTCTCTATTATCTGCTACATTGCTAGCAAATCTTTTTATAAATGTTTCCATAAATATTTCTTTATCAATTCTTGGAATTCCATGAATAGATGTGAAGGTCTCATCCAAGGCCTCTGTCATAGCGGCCTCGGATGTTTCCTTTACTAAATAATAATCTACTTCACTTCCTGTTGAATAATTTGAAATAACATTAATAATCAATAGTGCTAGTGAGCCTAATAATATAATTCCAACTCCTAAAATACTCTTGTTCATATATTACTTACCTCCTATTACTTTACATGTGCTGTTATTACATTGTGTAAATTTCTTAGTTGTTCCTCTTAATTTTCTTAAGAAAGAACTTGTATAGTGAGAAACACCATTTTCATATTTAATCTTTTCTTCGTTAATTGTGTAATCTTTTTCATTTCTTAAACTACGTAATGTATTAGTATCTAATATGAATTCGAAGTCTAAGTTCTTTGCACTAAATTGATCTGTTGTTTGAATATGTTTTAATAATGTCTCTGGATTTTGGTTATATCCTCCAACTACATCATTAAATCCATTTAATTTAGCATCTGCAGTCCAGTTAAATCCAATTTGTCTAGTATTCTTATATTGTACTCTCTTAGAAGTAGAAGCGTTTTGTAAGAACGGATCTGCTGTATCTACACTTCTTATGTCACCTTCACCACTTCCTCCACAGTTTGGTGGGCATTCAGTAGTTGTTGGTGGGTCACCAGGTACATCTGGTCCATCTGGTACATTCAATGCATAGAAGCATGATATCTTAAATGTCCATCTAAATAATCCAAATGTTCTTGCTTCACCATAGATATTATATCCTTCATATGAAGTCTTTGTAACTGATGGTTTGTCATAAGCTTGTCCACCAAATTTCCAAGCTCCTTGTGGTTTATAGTTATTAGCTAAAGCACTGATATAATTACGTGCCCATTCACCATTTGTAGTTGATAGACTAGTTGGAATACATACTTTTCCTGGAACAAAATGATATCTTGTACCTGGGTTGTTTCCATATTTTCTTGAATTTCCTTTTGTTGGTAACCAAGTACCTGGGAAAGTCCATTCAGTTAAATACCATCTTCTAGTAGAAGCATCTGCATAACATCCACCATATCTAATAATAACTTCTGGTGTTCTATTTAATGCTGGATTAGATTTATCTTCACTATATACTCTATCTTTATCTTTAGTTAATGGGAATTGAACTTCTGTTACTTCTGTTTCTCCTTGTTTCTTATACTTAAAGTTAATTGTATAAGTAGCTTGAGTTTGTGTACAAGAAGTTTTTCCTACACATTTCTTATCTACTTGATCTTTGAATAATTTTACATTGTTTTTATAATCTGCAACTTTTAGATCATCAACTGTACATATTTGTTCAGCAACATATTTTTGTTGTGCTTTATTCCATACATACATCTTAGGACATCTATATTTCTTTTGAGCAAAGTGATTAGATACATTGTAATTGAAATATACATAGAATTTTTGATCCTTACCCTTACATTTTACAGTGTACCAATGACAATTATCTCCACATTGTCTACCATTGTATTGTGCTCTAATGAATCCTCTTCCATTGTCATCAGATGCATATCTATAGTTAAACCATTTTGTATTATAATGTGCGAAATAATACCAAATTCCGATATGACCAGTTCCTGCAGCATGTTTTGTAGAGCCTTTTGTTCCTATTCCACCATTATTATTGATATATGCTTTAGTATTAGTACCTTTTGTTGTACACCAATCATATCCACTTGATCCATAATAATGTTGACCAGGTAAACATTTTTTACCTAAAGTATCTGTTTCATTACCATTTTTATCATTATAATAATATTTCCAAATTTTTATATTTTTTCTTTCAGAATCTTTAATATTTTTTAATATTGGTGCATCAGAATTATTATATGCTACTTGCTCTTGTAATGTAGAACCAGAATTTGATTCTCCATATACTTCATCATAACATTTATTACTACAACTTTCTGTATATTTTCCACCATCACATTCATTAACACAAGCATCAAAATCATCATTAGGTCCAGCTTGTCTTAATCCGTGTCCACATATAGGTGCTAAATAACATGTTTTGATTTTGCTTGGTTTAGTAGGTTTTTGTACATCTTTATCAGGGTTAGCTGTACAATTTGTAACACTACTTACTTTCATTCTATATTCAAAACACATTCCTGCATCTACTTGAACAGGTGGACCATATTCAACTTTAACAATTTCTGTACATGTTTTTTTACATTTGAATGATGCGTCTTCTTTAACAACTGTTCTTGTTTTTTTCTTTTTTATTTTCATTAGGTAATGGTACTTATAGTATATAGAGATTTTATCAGTATGTTGCCAATATCCTCTATAATACTTAGTGTTGTTTGAATCATAATAATATTGAGTGATTTTACCAGTTTCTGAATCAATTAATGATTGTCTATTATATTTTTCTATTGCTTCTATATCAGCACTAGTTAATTTATAATTACAACCCATTGCTATACTTTTACTTTTACCAAATTTATCTTTATCTTTTTTCTGTGCAGCTTCTTTAGTTTCTCCAGTAAAATATAGTGTGTAAGTTGAATTTTTCTTTGTACTTAATTCACCTTTTTTATCTGCTTTTGGTTCATTTGGATGTGCTGCATAAAATGCATTTTGATATGTTTGGAAATTTTGTTTATTTCCTAAACTTCCAACTGTTTCCCATCCTTCACCTTTTGCTGATGATAAAATTGAAGGGTCAGTTTGTTGAAATTCTTGTGGATCATCTGCTTCAGCTGTCATTGTTGCATTATATGATTCAATACTACTTGAATCAAAAGTCGTTGTTCCTGTTAGCTGTAAATTTTCACCATCTAATGATGCTGATTCTGATGCTCCTGCATTTCCATTATCTTCAAGATCATCTATATTGTACACTATATAGTTTTTATCTTTACTACATACTGTGTTGCCATAAACAATATCTTTAGCAGGATAAAGTTTAATTTTATTTCCACTTGGATAAATTCTCATAGGGTGATCTTTTCCTTTATCATCTTTTGAGCCTTTATAACAAGTATATGTATCATTCTTTTTAACTCCTTTTAATTTAACAACAAATTTATTTCCACCTGCCCAAGTAAAATGATTGTTTATACGTTTTTGAGGAGCACATCCCATAACTAAATGATTATCTTCATTGTAATACATTCCAATATAGAAATCTCCAAGGATGTCCTTACATTTATTATCTTGGCCATGCACTGTATAATAGTTGGCTACTATTTGGTCTGCTGCTACTTTCTTTGCAGTTGACTTTGTAGATAGAACATATTTATTTTGTTCTTTTTGCCAATAAAATACCCCTACGAATGCAATAATAATAAGAACTAAAAATATTCCAAATAATTTATTGCTTCTTTTCTTTTTCTTATTAGACTTCATTTTCTCCATCACCTTTCATTATCTTTAATATTTTTTTATAATTATCTGTTTTTTTAACAGTATAATTCTTTGCTTTTTCCCCTATTCTTATCATTCTTGCATCCACAACAAGAGCTGACGATGTGTCAGGCCCAAAAAATCTTGTACATGTTATTAAAGAGATAAGATTATCTTTTCCATCTACTTTTACATTATATTTATATAAACTATCTTTCTTTACTTTGTTTGCATATTTTACTATCTCATTATCATTATATGTCTTTTCAATGAGAGTTTCAACATTTTTATATGAATCATACATTCTAACAGCATATATTTTATATAAATAATTCTTACCATCTATTGTATATTGAATATATTTATTCTTTTTGGCAAAATCATAATATACAAATGACATTAATGGCTCAAATCTAGTAAATCTTTTATCATTCATCCTCGGATGTGTTGATAAATTTAATATATTGTGACCCATTATATTAACTTTATTAAATAATTCTTCTTCTCTAATTAGGTTATATGCAAAACTATCTTTTTTATCAGATTCTTTCCTAGGATCATATCCATGTTCATAACCAATGATTGGATAATCTATTTTTGTTCCTTGAACTCTAATCCAACCTATTGTTCTAAAATGACCTGCATCTTTTTTCTTTTCTTCTTTTACATTTGTAGTTCTATCTTCAATTTTATATATTGTTCTATTAGTAATTATTATAATAATTCCAATTACTAATAATACTAAAAATAAGAATATTATGTATTTTTTCTTTTGTTTTTTTCTCTTATTTTTTTTCATAAACTACTCCTTTATTATTTTAATATATATGGATCATCATTTAGACCTGTACCACTTACAATTGATTTTGTTGACTTAATATAAGCTACTGGTCTTACTGCATAATCATATCTTGCATCATATCTTATGTTTGTTACTGTACCATATGATACAACCAAGTGTTTGTCTTTATCTTGAGAAGAATTCAATACATAATATTCGTCATATGAATCACATGTATATAAATCATAGATATTAGGTATTGATATTTTCATTTTATATTTTTTTGTTTTACTTTCTTTACCATATAATATATCGCTTTTATAGATTGGAACTTCAACTTCATGAGTTACTAAATCAGATATATCAAAATATTCATTAGCTCTATTATTAACTAAGTATGCATATGAATTAATTTTTTTAGGATTAAATTCAAATATATCATTATAATCATCTTTAAAGAATAATTTTCCTTCATCAGTTACTATTACATCATTATAGATAACTTTAGTTGTATCATCATCTTCATGTTTAATTATTCTCCATGTTCCACTATTTAAATTTATATATTCTCCTGGAAGTCTATCTTTTATTTGTTCTCCTGCTTTAGCAGGTTTAACATCTTTTTCTATGATGTATGGTTCATCTGATGTACCACTTCCATTTGAAACTATCAAGTCACCTTTAAGAGTAATTACCGGTCTTATTCCCATATTACTATTACTAATCATAGGAGCAATTTGTGACCTAGAATTAGGTATATATGAAGCTATAACATATGGATAATTTTCTTTTTGCATGTTTGATGTCCAAACTAATTGTTTACCTATTAAATAATTTTCTTCTCCTGTTTTTATCTTATTGATATCAGAAATTGAAGGTACATATAATTTCTTTTCATTTGTATATCTAGAACATTCTGTTGTATCTAGATTCTTTGCTGATAATTCATCATTACAATATTTTGCTTTTACTATTAATTTTTTTGATTTAGATGATAATGTTTTATAGTAGTTTTCTAATTGTTTGTCTAAAGCTGCGTAATTAGCAACTCCTATTACATCATTTGAAACTATTTTTACATTATCTCCTTCTATACTAATTATTCTATATAATTGATTAGAAAATTTAATATAGTTCTCTTCTGAATCTCCAGGATAGAATCCTTTATCTGTTTCTCTCTTTGTAATAGATTTTATAGTATCAATTACCATTACTTTTCTTTTTACTATTGTTTCATTCATTAATGAGTCAAATGCTTGATATTTTAATTCATATTCTCCTGTTTTACTTGTATCTACTTCTCCAGTTATATGAACATCTTTTATTTGCATCTTCCCATCATTATTATCTATTACACTCTTTATACCAGGATCTTCAAATTTTTCAGCTTTGATTGTTGTGATTTCTTCTTCTCCATTTAATTTGATAACAGGTCCATCATGATCAACTTTTGATTCTAAGTAATCACAATCTAAATATACATAATATTTATAATCTGTATCTTCTAATTTTACTTTTACCCAACTTTCTTTTAAATTACATAATTTATTTGTTAATGGTACTTCAAAGTCTTCTTTAATAAACTTGTTTACTACTAACTCTCTTAACGAAACAGTACCAACGCGTTTTCCCGTTGGTAGTTTAGTAGTATTTATTTCAAAGTACTTTTTGCCTGCTTCTTCCATTGTTTTTTCATATGATTTAAAAGTTAAATATGGTTTTAAAAATAGAAAATAAATTATTGCGATAATAACAATTGCAGCAACTATATAGGTTACTTTGGTCATTACTTTGTCATATTTTCTTTCCATAATTATCCCTTCTATCCTTTCACTTTATATGTATACTTATTATTTCTTATTGTATAAACTAACTCAATAGAAGGAGAATTAGTTATTTCTTCTGGAACTAATACGTATGCATATTGCCCTAGATAGCTATCATATGTTGTTGAATTTTCCATTGCTACACTATGTTTTTTATTCTTACTATCTATATAATTAATTTTACCATACTTACTAGAAAAGTCAATTATATCTTTGCTTTCAAACTCTTCTGTCATATATGAAATTATAGCGACTTTATAGCCATCTGGAGCTTCTAATGTACGTCTATCATTAATACATATTCCTTCATCACAATCTTTTACTGTGAAGTCTGCAGAATCATCTAATTTAAAACTATCTGGAGCTAAATTTTCTATAGTTTGTTCTCCATCTCTTACATATGGATATTTTATTTCTTCTCCTAATTTTAAAGTACCATTATCTTTAATAGTAGATACATCTGTTACTTTTATTTTTATTTTTCTTAATTTATTATTTCCATATTTTTCTTGATAGAATAATACAAAGGAATCTTTATCTAACTTCTTATCTACTCTATATATTAAGATAATATCCATAGTTTCATCTTTACGTATTGTTGTTTTTTGAGTATATATTTTTCCAAAATCATCAAAATCTGGAGCATACTTATTAGAAATATCTGAATAATTATTTACTCCATTGTATAAGTGAAATCCATCTGTTTTAAACTCTGTATCATTTAAATTATTTCTTACACTTAATTGTACTATTACGAATGATAGGGATTTATCTATTACTTTTCCAGACTTATTCTTGTTTGTGTAATATACATTTTTTATTTTGAATGTATATCCGTTAGCACTATATTCATCATTTTGTTTATATATTTTGTTTGTTATGAATGTTGTTTTATAGACATTGTATCCTATTACTAATAATATAATTGCAGCAGTACCAATAACTAATCTTTTATGTTCTTCTACAAAGTATCCTAAGTTTCTTTTAAATCTTCTAAATGTTCTTTTGAATGATGCTTTATCAATATTAATATTTATTTCTAATTCCATTTGATCTTTTTCATCTAATTCTAAGTATTCAGCATCATTTTGGAAATTAAATTTCTTTAAATCTAATCCTAAAACTCTTATTAAATAAACAAGTAATGATGGTAATTGGAATATTGATAATAAATTTAATAAATCTTTATATAAAGATACTTGAGTTCTCTCAAATACTCCATTATATCCATTAAAATATACTAGGATTAAACTATACATTATTATTAAACCTATATAAGTAATTGTAGGAAATAAGTATAGTTTCCATGGTTTATCTTTATACTTTAGTAATAATACTACTATTGTATTTAAGATAGATACTACAAATAATAATATAAATAAATATATTGGTATATATTTAGTTATAGGATTATTCATACTATCATATACACCATAATTAGTAAAATCATTTACAAATGTTGTGATTGTTGAGTTTTTAAACAAAATAAAACTACATATTACTAATAAGATAACATGTATGATTTTAAAGTGTTTAATTAAAAAAGCATATGGTCTTTTAATTATCATATTTAATTCCCCTATCTTAATTAATTATACATTATTTTTGATATAAAAAAAAGGAATAAAAAAAATAGTTAACAATTTGTTAACTATTTATTTGTATAAAAATGTAACTTGACTGTAAATATCATTATTACTATAAGCAGATTGTATTAGATTAGTTAAACCTATAGTTATTATAGTTCCTAAAACTAATAGTAAGATTGCTATCACAATAATTGATTTTATATCAGTTGTTTCTAATTTTACCATATTAACTTATCGCTGTTATTTCGATGTCATAACTTCCATTTGGTGATTCAACTGTAACAGTATCTCCTAATTTATGATTTAGTAAGGCTGTAGCAATAGGACTTTCATTTGATATTTTTCCTTCAAATGGGTCTGCTTCTTGTGAACCTACTATTTTATATTCATCTTCGTCTTCATCATCAACATATTTTACTTTAACAGTATTTCCAATTGATACTTTATCTGTATCAATATCTTTGATAATAGAAACGTTTTCTAACATTTTTTCTACTTCTTTAATTCTTGATTCTATTTGAGCTTGTTCATTACGTGCAGCATCATATTCAGAGTTTTCTGATAAGTCTCCGAATGATCTTGCTTCTTTAATAGCTTCTATGTTTGCTGGACGTTTTACATTAATTAAATTATCTAATTCATTTTGTAATTCTTTTAATCCCTCTTCTGTTAAATAAACAGTGTTTTTATTTGGCATTATAATCACCTCTTTTTTGTATTTTTTAGACTTAACATGCATAAATATATCACAAGAATATTTAATAATCAAGTCATTTTTTATGAATTTTTTTCGGTTATAATATCCCCTCAAATAACATTGCTTAATTATATCATAAAAACTACTTTTTAGCAAGTTTTCTACTTATTTTAGATACTTCTTTATCAAACATAGCATCTGTCATTCCTGCGATAAAATCTATTACTTTTCTCTTATTAGGAGTGTTTTTTATATAATTAGGATTTTGATCTTGTAGGAATGTTTTATTAATAATAGAATTTTTATTATTTTCTTCTATATCTTTTAAATATTTATTAAATAATAATTTCATACCATTTTCATAATAAGCATATTCTTCTAAAGACATTGCTTTCATATAAATATTTTTAGTATTAAATGTTTTTAAATCTAGTAATGCTTTATATACTTTATCACTTAATTTTATATATGGTTTATTCATACTTTCTTGAATTATATCTATTACTATCTTATTAATTATTTCTTTATTACTTGTACCTAGTACATCTGTAACACTTTTAGGAAGATCTTCTTTCTTAATTTTATTCAATCTAATAGCATCTTCTACATCTCTTCCAACATAGGCAATTATATCAGATATTCTTACTACACATCCTTCTAATGTCATAGCAGAATATTTCTTTGATGAAGATAAGTTTTTATATGATGAATTATATATATCTAAAAATTCTTCTTTTGTTTTATCCATTGGTTTGTAGATAGGTTTTAATATTTCTCCATTATGGCAGAATATTCCATCTAATACTTGTAGAGATAAATTTAGTCCTTCTCCTTTGTTTTCAACAAACATTAAGTTTCTTACACTTTGAACATTATGAGCAAAGTATTCTCCTAGTTCTCTTCTAGATATTTTATTTAACATAGCTTCTCCAGCATGACCTAGTGGAGTATGTCCTATATCATGACCTAGTGCGATTGCTTCTATTAAGTCTTCATTTAAATTTAAACTTCTTCCAATAGTACGAGCAATTTTACTTACAAATTGAACATGTATCATACGATGAGATATATGATCATTATCTGGGAATGTAAACACTTGTGTTTTATTTTGATATCTCAAAAAACTAAGAGCATATATAATTCTATCTATATCATGATAATAATTTGGTCTTATATCAATTCGCTCTTCTTCTTTATATCTGATAGCTGAAGATGACAATGTTGCATATTTAGATAAGTTTCTTTCTTTTTTTAAAAAATTAAGTTTAGCTTCTTCTAATATTTCCATAATAATCTCCTAACTTGCTTTTATAAGTCTTATCATTGAATATTCAGGTAATTCTTTTTCAAATGGTAATTTTAATACTTCTTCTGGATGACGAGCAATATCAATTATATTATTATCTTCATCATATATTTTATCTATAGTATATTCATATGTTTCTCCTGATGGTGTAAATATTTCTACTAAGTCACCTTTTTTAAAGTAATTTCTTTCTACTAAGATTATTGAATTTAGTTCTTTATCATAACCTGTTACTAAGGCTAAATAATCTTGATTAGATAATTCTTGTCTGCCTGTATAGTATTGATCAGTTTCATCTGCTTCTTTTAAGAAATAATGTGATGAAGTTTCTCTATTAGCAACTCTATTTAATCTTTCTTCATATACTTTCATTTTTTCATCTGTCAAAGTATTATCATATATTTCATCTATTATCTTTCTATAGGTACCTATTACAGTAGCAAGATAATAAAGTGATCTCATACGACCTTCTACTTTTAGAGATGTTACTCCAATATCAATTAAATCTTTAATATACTTAGACATATTCATATCTTTAGTAGCAAGAGTAAAATCTTGTTCATTACCATTAGAGAAAGTAAATCTACATACTTGAGAACATCCTCCTCTATTAGCATCTCTATTAGTTACATAATTAGATAATGCACATCTACCACTAAAACAAGTACACATTGCGCCATGGATAAATGTTTCTATATCTACATTAGTTTTATCAATTATTTCTTTAATCTCTTTTTTACTTAGTTCTCTAGCTAGAACTACTCTATCTACTTTTTGTGAAGCAAAGAAGTTAATTGATTCATAATTAGTAGTAGAGTTTTGTGTTGATAAATGTACTTCTACATTAGGATAATTATTCTTTATATGAGAAATAATAAATGGATCACTTACAATAAATGCATCTATTCCACAATCAACAACATCTTTTATATACTCTTCTACTCCAGACATATCTTCATTATGGAATACAATATTTAATGTTAAATGTACTCTTTTACCTAATTTATGAGCAAATTCACATCCTTCTTTAATTTCATCTAATGAAAAGTTAGTTGCGTTTGCTCTTAAAGAGTATTTTTGTCCTCCTATATATACAGCATCTGCTCCATATAAAAGAGTTACTTTTAATCTTTCTAAATCTCCTGCTGGAGATAGTAATTCAATACGTCTATTTTTCATTTTTCTTCACCCTATATATAGTTTCTTTATAAAAGAAATTTGTATTATCTCCTAATACTTTATATTTATCAACATAATTATTATCTATACATTTATCATCAATATACTTTTTAGTATCATTTACTAATTCATTAAACTTAGGTATTTTGTATTCTCTCATTATTATGTATGGAGTATTAATATCATATAAATCTTTGATTATAGATGTACCATTAACTATATTAGCATCATAAAAACTAGTTCCATTATTATCTTCTGTAACTATATATTTATTATTAGATACTTTTTCTATTACTTCTATATTATCTTTAGGATCTTTATTTATACTTTTATAATAATTAGTTAATAATTTTCTTTTAGAGAAAGCAATACTTGGTACTGATACTATTTCTACCATAGAAGTTATTGTTGATTTCTCTATTATAGTTTTTATTTCATTTAGAGTTATTTCTTTACTTAATAAAGCATATTTTACTCCTAATTCATTATAATAATTACATGTTTTATAATTATTAACCATATGTGTTTGATCCCATACTAAGTCTAATTTTAAATTAAGTTCTTTTTTTAATTGAAGTAGTGCTAAATCATAAAAGAATATTCCATTTATATTTAGTTTATCTAATTCTAATAAAGATTCTTTTAATACTTCTATATCTTTATTAAATATATTTTTATTAATTTTAATAAATATTTCTAAATTAGGATATTTTTCTCTAATAGATTTTATTTCTTCTAAAGAATAATATTTTATACTTTGAATAGATAAATCTTTTAGAGATAAGATTAATCCATCTACATTTAGATCTTTAAAGTTATCATCTATTTTTTCTATTAATAATTTCATACTTCCTCCATCGTTCATATTATATGATAAATAATAAAAAAAATAAAGTTAGACTTTATTTTAATTAATACCTTTAACTCTATAGAATGCGATAATATCAGCTCCTCTATAGTTATAAGTTGATGTGTACTTTATTCCATCTCTTGCATTAGATGCATGAATAATTTGATTTCCATTACCTGTTAACATTGCGACATGTCCACTATATAATACTAGATCTCCTGCTTGTAGATTACTTTTTGATACTTTCTTTAGAGAACTACTTGAATTATATAGTGATGCTGAAGCAACACGAGGAATATTATATCCAAAGTGAGCATAAACTCCTTTTACAAATCCACTACAATCAGTTGGAGTATAATTAGGAGAACCATTCCATTGTCCACCATATTTATATCTTTTTCCAATAAACTGTTTAGCATATTCAACTACTTTTTTACCATCTGATGTAGAAGTAACAGTACTTGAATCATCTCCTGATGATGAAGATCCTTGTTTTGAATAAGTTCCTTCTCCACCATTAGCATTTTCAGTATTACCTTTGTATTTTGATGGATCTATTATAAATGGAGATGTTTTTTCATTTGAGTTTTTAGAATCTTTATAAGATCCATATGATTTATCTATAGTATTAGCAGTATTTTTAGCTTCTTTTAGACATGCTAGAGTTTCATATTTATCTAGATTAGCACTATCAGATACTATTGATATTACTAAGTTTACAAAGACTGGTATAAAGAATACTATTGATGCTGCTATAAACTTATTTTTTAATGATTTTACATGTTTCTTTTCAGCAGGATCGCTCATCATTTTAAATAATTGGGCTGCTGCCATTACCATTAGTAATATAGGTACTATTATTTGTATCATTGAAAAAACAGAATCATACATAGATACTATTTTAACAATACCATAGTCTTTACAACAAGTACCTAAACTAGAATTGCAACCATCTAATATATTAATATAGTTCATATTATCACCTACTGTTCTGCTGGAGGATTAGATAAATCTATAGAAAAATGATCATCTTGAAAATACTCTTCTTCTCCATATATAGAATAAGGATTAAATGGTACATAAGCAGCTAATTTACCATCATTTATATAATAAGAATAATCTTTAGTATCTATAGAATCAAATAATCTCATTCTTAAGTATCTATCAAAATCTACTTCTTGAACGCTAAAATACTTATTAGCTTCTTCTTTATAGTATTTATATAAATTAGATTTAACTATATTTTTTATTTGAGTAGAATCTATAGAATAATAATTTAATAGATATTCATCACTTAATAAAGTTTCTTCATCTAGATTAACATTATAAGATCTAAATTTTACTATGTAATTTTCTGCATCATTTATCTTTATTATTAGAGACATCATAATACCATTAATAGTATATTCATAATCTATTTTTACATTAGAATTATTTAGATAAGGTTTAACATATTTAGATATATTATCATTAATTAATTGTAAATCTTTATTCTTAGTATTAAAATATGGTACTTTTTGATCACTAGATTTACTTTCATATAATGTATAAACTAAATCTTTTGAGTTGTCTTCTTTAAATGTTATTCTCTTATTATTAATTAATGAATCTATACCTAAAAAGACTAATAATCCGATAACTAATATTGAAATTACTATAAGTAATTTAATAGTAGAATTATCTAATCTAGTATTAGTCTTTGTAGTTACTTCTTCATATTGATTGTCTAAGTTAAACCTATTAAACATAACAACTCCTATTTATCTTCTTTTCTTCTAGAAACAGCTATTCCATCTCCTATATCATCTAAGAACTCAGTCTCAAAAGTTTTATTATTTCTTAAGAATTCACGATATTCTTTTACTTTTCTTACTAGTCCTCTTAAGTTTCTACTTTTTATTTCTGATTCATCTTTATCTACATAACCATGAAATTTCATATTATCAGTAATAATTGTTCCATTTTCATTTAATTTAGTAGAAAACTTTTCAAAGAATTCTGTATTTTTAGATTTAGCAGCATCTATAAAGATACAATCATAAGTATTATTTAGAGATACATCTAAAGCATCTTTGTAAAGAAGAGTAATTTTATCTTCTAAACCTAACTTCTTAACATTTTTTACTGCTTCCATATATCTTGTTTCATCTTTTTCTATACTTGTAATAGTAATATCTTCTTTAGTTAGAGCCATCATTATAGCTGAAAAACCTATTGCTGTACCTATTTCTAAAACTGAATGTATATCATTTTTTTCAATATAATTAGTTAAATAACTTATTCCTTCTTCTTGCATAATAGGAACATTATTTTCTTTAGCATAATTAATTATTTCAATTATTTTATCTTTATAATCTTCTACCATAACCAATCTCCACTTTCTTTTAATCTTGCGATTGTACGATTATGTTCTTCTGAATTTTTAGAATAATATATTTTTCTATTTTTATCAGCAACAAAGAAATAATAAGAATTACTAGTAGGATTAACTGCTGCATCTATACTTTCTACAGAAGGATTACATATTGGTCCAATAGGCATCTTTCCTCCCATATTAGCGCTTCTAGTGTTATAAGCATTTGTTTCAGCAAATTCTTCTGATGTTACTTTTTCTTTTAATGATCTTTGTAATCCATAATAAGTAGTAACATCACTACCTAAGTTCATATTAGCTTTTAATCTATTATTAAATATTCCTACTATCATTTTTCTATTAGTTGAGTTAGTTCCTTCTATCTCTGTTATAGAAGCCATAGTTATATAATGATGTGGATCATTTTGTATTTTAGATTTATATACTTCTAATTCTTTTTCTTCTTGATCTAACATAGTTTCTATAATAGATTCTAAAGGTACTTGTTTATTTGTAAAATCATAAGTATTTGGTGCTAGATAACCTTCTAATGGATAATAGATTCTATTATCTAATATTTTATCTGTTAAGAACCAATATTTTTCTATATATTTTTTAGCAAATTCTCTATCCTTTAATGTACTTATAATATCATCATAATGATTATCTGTTTTATCTGCTATTTGTTTAGCAAAAGTAGTAATTCTTTCTCCTTCATTAAAAGTAATTTGTACTTCTCCCATACTAGTAGCATTTTCTAACTTATCAATTATTTCATTTAAATTCATAGTTTTATCAAATGTATAAGTTGCTGCTTTTAGAGTTTTATGATGATTTAATTTCATTTCTATTAAGAATAGAATTTCACTTCTAATTAAGTCATCTTCTTTTAAAGTTTTAGCTATTTGTTTAGTGCTTGCTCCTCTTTTAACTTCTACTTTTATAGGAGTATTATCTAATTTATCTACTGGAGATATCAAATAAGCATAAAATACTCCTGTTAATACAAGGAGTATTGTTAATACAATAATAATTTTAATTGGTTTTCTTAGTTTCATAATCGTGTTGTCCCCTCTTTTTATTCTATTCACTCTTTTTTGATTTAATTTCTTCTTCTATGGAAGAAAGAATTGTTTCAATAATTTTCCATTCTTTATCAGTTTTAATTTCTTCTAACTTAGAATGTGGATCTTTTGGATCATAAATTGAAGCATACACTTCAACATTTCCATTACTATCAAGAGTATTATCAGTATAAATTATATAACTCTTTTTAGTTTCTTCATTATCAAAAGTAAATAAAACATCATATGTTTTTTCTACTCCTTCTGGATCTATTATTGTGAATGAATTCTTATTCATATTATTTTTCCTTTCTATCTAGAAAATCTTGTAAAATGATAGTAGCTGCTACTTGGTCAACTACTTTTTTACGATTTTTTCTTCTAACATTTCCTTCTATTAGTATATTTGTAGCGATAGTTGTGGTTAATCTTTCATCTTGAAGATATATTGGAATATTAATCTTTTTTTCTAATTCTTCTTTAAATTTAATACTTAATTCTGCTTTAGGTCCGATAGTATTATTCATATTTTTAGGAAAACCTAATACTACTGCTTCTATCTCTTCTTCTTTAACAATATCTTTTACGACATTCAACAAATGACGATAATCTTCATTATGTCTTATTGTTTTATAGGTAGACGCAATAGTCCCTGTCTTATCAGATATAGAAATACCTAATGTATGAGAACCTAAATCTAGTCCTAAATATCTCATTTATTATTTTTATAAAAATCTTCAAGAATTATTTCTACTATTTTAGCACGATCAATCTCTTGAATCTTTTTACGTGCTCCATTATAACTTGAAATATATCCAGGATCACCACTAATTAAATATCCTACTATTTGATTAATAGAGTTATATCCTCTCTCTTCTAATGAAGCATATACTTCGTTTAATGTTTCACTTACATGTTTTTCATTAATATCTTTGATGTTAAATAAAGAAGTTTTTTCTTTTTCCATAATATCACCTCAACTATATTTTAATTTTATCAAATATTATTTTTATTTACAATATTAAGTCCTTATGACAAAAGCCATATATATTGAGAATGCTATAAACAATATTGTTATGATTATTCCATTTGTTTTTTCAAATGTTGTAGATTTTCCATCTATACCTAATCCCATAGTAGCAATAGTTCCTCCTATTAATCCACCTATATGGGCAAAGTTATCTATACCTGGACTCATTCCAATTATTAAGTTTAATACTACTAATGGTATTAATTGAGTTTTAACATAGTTTCCTAAATATACTCTGTAATGATATCCAAAATAAATTAAAGATCCCATTAATCCAAAGATAGCTCCTGATGCTCCTACTGATGGATATGATGAGAAAATAATTGAGAATAAACTACCACAGATACCTGATATAAAATATATAATAATATATTTAAATTTACCTATAAAACTTTCTAATTGAGAACCTATTACATATAAAACCCAGCAATTGAATAATAAATGGGGAATATTTCCATGTAAGAATATACCAGTAATTAATCTATAATACTCTCCTGCTCTAATAGATGGTCCATATACACAAAATGCATTTATTATATTATTATAATTTCCTAATATAGTTGATCCTGCAAAGATAATTACATTAATTAAAATCAATATATAAGTTATAATAGGAATCTTTGGTTTAAACACATTATCTACTTTTTTAGCATCTTTTTCATTATGTTTATTAATATCATTTGTAATCTTAACAAATAATTCTATTCCTTTTTCATTAAATTTTAATTTTTTAGATATATCAGGAAATTGTTCTTTAATAATTCCATTCTTAATTAAATCAGATTCTTCATTTATATTTATACATAGAGAATTTGGATTAGAATTTAATAAATCTTTAGATACATTTTCTCCTAAATCTAAGAAAATACTAAGAACATTAACATTAAATGATAATGTTTTTCTTTTTATCTTTTTAACAATTCTCTCTGTTTTAAACTTATCAAAATCAAATTGTTCATTATTATGAATATAGTTTGAAACAATTCTTATTACTTTATAATCTTCTTCCATATTTTCAAGCCATATTTCGTCTTCTACACCTTGTAATATGATAGGATTATAATTCTTCTCTGTAATAAAATAATGAAGAAGTTTCATAACTATAATATTTTTATCATCTAACTTTATTTCTTGATTCATTATAGTCCTCCTTGACTAGATATATTATATAATATTTTAATAAATATTTAAAGAGATAAGAAAAAAGTCATATAATAATGACTTTTATTTTTGTAAAATCCAATCTTGAAAATATTTAATCTCAGAATGACAATAAGAACAATGACCTTCTGTTATATCAATACTTGCTCCACAATTATGACATTTTATATGATTAGTGCCATCTTTTAACTCTAATTTTTCATTAACATTTTTCATCAATGTAAAAGTATCAGTAATATACTTATGTTTAATTGTACCTAGTTCATATAACATTAATCTTAATTCTATTTTTACATCAATGTATTCTTTTTCATCTTTTTTATAATAATTAAAATCAATATAATCTAATATATCATAATCAATAATATTATCTTTAGAATAGTAATAATTTCTTATTTCATAGTTTAGATTATTAAAGAAAGATTTTTTATCTAGATTAGTTTTATTCCAGAAATCTATTTGTTTTTGATTTAATCTATCTTTATATCTTTTTATTGGTCCTAGTACAATATATGCATCTACAATATAGAATAAATAATATAGTATTAAAGATAAGATAAATCCATAGATAAATACTTTAATAATATCTATATTATTGAATGTTCTTGATGTAGTTTTTATAAATATAAAAGCTATTATTAAACTAATAATAATATCAATAATACCTGTTATAATTCTATATTTATTACTTCTAAGTACTCTATCATAATGATTCTTACTACCTAATTCTTTATCAGTATAATCAATATTATAATAAGATCCACAATATGGACATCCATCTTTAAAATCTTTTAATTTAGAATTCATACCACAGTTAGGACAAGAATAATCAGTATTTTCCATTTCTTTAGAAATATAAGTATATTCTATTCTTGTATCAAACTCATTTTCTTTTTTCATTAATATATTATTTAAATAATAATCTTTTTCTGTACGTACTCCTAGAGTAATATCATCATTATGAGAATCATCAGTATTTCTTTCTAGAATAGTATTATCAACTATATATTTAGTTTTAATATTAATATTTAATTTTTTTAATTTATCTTTTTGAGATTTTTCTGATATTAAACCCATATATACTCCTATCTATTATTATTGTTATTATTATTGTTATTATTATTGTTATTAGAAGAGCCTCCTCCACTATATCCTCCTCCACTATAACCACTAGAATGGGTATAATGAGGAATTATTTGATAAAAATCATTAGATAGTTTTACTCCATCTATTGTTGGATCAATACATTTACAATTAAGTACTATAGGAGCTATAGCTGTATTATAAAGTACTCTCATTGTTAAACTAGATTTATTTCCACTTATTTGAGCTTTAGGATTATCCTTCAAAAAATTATAAATTTGTTCTAACTCTTCAGCTGTTAAGTCATAACTTTGAATTAGATCAACACATCTTTTATGTCTAATTAAATCTTCATATGTTTCAGGTTCAGTATTCATTATTTCAACTCCTTATCTATATAGAAAAATTCTATATTTTGAAATGGTAAATTAATTGCTTGAATATGATAATAA
>CAMVLZ010000008.1 GCA_947168485.1 uncultured Bacillota bacterium
TTTAAGAAGTTTAATTTAGCACGTCTTACTTTACCTCTACGTACTACAGTAATCTTATCAATTTTAGGTGAATGTACTGGGAATGTTCTTTCTACTCCAACACCACTAGACATTTTTCTAACAGTAAATGTTTCAGTAACACTTCCACCTTTCTTCTTAACAACAATTCCTTCATAAGCTTGAATTCTACTTCTCTTACCTTCAACGATCTTAACGTCTACTTTAACAGTATCTCCAACTCTAAATTCAGGAACTTCAGGATTTAATTGTCTTTCATTAATCTTGTCAATAATATTCATAATCAAATCTCCTTCCTATCTATAAATGCATTAATAGTAATCATAATAATAAATAAAAGCGGATTACCTGCTTAATTGACAAGTAAAATTATACAATAAAATACAAATAATATCAAGTAATAATTAAAAAAAGAGGAATTATTCATCCTCTTCTTCAGCACCACTTAATAATAATACAACTCCAATACTAGCAGCAACTACTAATATTAATGAAATAATTATTAAATATACATATACTTTTCCATAATGAGTACCATCATCTTCTATAGAAGCATCTCCTGCTTGATAAGAAATAATAGTCTTTTCAACTTGTTGTCCATCTTGTAATGGAATTAGTAATGAAGCAACTCTCTTCTTACCATTAACTCCATCTACATATAGATTAACTCTAACTTCACCAGTATAATTAGCATCTCTATCTTTATTATACTTAGCTAAATATTTCTTATAATCTTCTAATAAAACTATAGCATCATCATTAATTTCAAAGTTTTGAACATTTTTCTCTTTAAAATTATCTTTCTTAATATCTTTACTTTCAGTATATAGACTATCACCAGTCTTATCATCATTAATATTAAATTTAGCAACTATATTATATTTACCATCAAAGTTAATTTTCTCATCAAAACTTAAATCATAATCAAACTTAATATTAACAGTATTTATATTCTTTTCAATTGTATTACTAGAATTACATTTACCATTATTACATAATGAATATTCTATATCACTACTTTCAAAATAACCAACATCTTTAGTAGTAGTAGAATTCATATATTTAATAGAAAAATTAATAACAAAGAATATAGATAATATAAGTATCATTAATAATACAAATAATTTAACAATAAATCTTTTAAAAGAACCATCATCAACAACTATATTTTTAAATATAGCTGGTCTATCTATATCTCCAATAGAATCATCACTATCTTCAAAAGCTTTATCTACTAAATCTTTTTGAACATTACCAACTTTCTCATCATATACTTCTTTACTAACTTTTAAAGGTAATTCTACAGAATCATCAATCAAAGTATACTCATTAGCAGAATGATAATCATTTAAGTTAATAACAATAGGTTCATCAGACTCATCTATCTTTTCTTCTTTTTTATTCTTCTTAGCTTTTTTCTTCTTTTTCTTAGAATCATTATCTACACTATCACTAAAAACAAATTTTTCTTTTTGCTCTTCTTTATCAAATAAAGCATCTAAATCATTAAAATCAGTCTTAATTTTTCTATCATTTTTAACTTTCTTAGTTCTATAATCAAACTCTTCATCAGATGAATTAACAGGAACAACAATCTTATCTTCAAGTTTATCTTTATTTTCAACAGCATTTTCTACAACAATTTTATCTTCATAAACATCTTCTTTTACTTGTTCTTCTACTTTTTCTACTTCTTTTTCAACTGACTCATCAATTATATTATAATTTAAATTCTCTTTCTTATCATCAACTATTATAGAAACATTATTTTCAATCTTTTTATTTTTAGGTTTATTTCTCTTTTTACCTTTATTAGGATTGTTCTTATTCTTATAATATTTCTTATTCTTAACAGTTTGACCATTCTTATTCTTTGCCATTAGATTCACCTCTAACCATGTCCCTATTCTAATAAAAATTATATCATAAAATATTATTCAAAAAAAGATAAAATTATCAATTTTATCCTTTTTGTTTTAAAACCTTAGTTCTTCTTTGATAAATACTGATACCTATAAGTATTATTGCGATAAAGGTTAAAACTTTAAATGGAGTACCAGTAACTGGATTCTTAATAAATTCTGCTTCGATTAATACATCTTCATTAGGCATAGTAAATACAGTATTTTCATTAACTTTTCTATATGTAATCTTATTACCATCTTCAGAAGTAATAGTTAAACTAACTAATTTATATCCAGCCTCAGGAATAACTTTAAATTTAATACTATCTCCACCATTAGCAGTACCAACTACTTGAATAGATCCTTTTCCTGCTCTAATATTAGTTTTTATAACATAAGATACTATATCTTTTTTATTAAGAGTAATAACAGGTCTAACACCAGCACCTATCGCTATAAAACATTCTTGTGTATTACATAAATTACCTAAGGTATCAACAAAGTAAAGAGAATCTTCACTTGAAGAAGCCGCAGTTCTAGTCCAATAAGTAGTTGAATATAACCATGGATATTTACCATTTAATTTGTCTTTAATACTACCAACTAAGAATGTATCTCCATATCCAGAATAGATATTAGGATGTTTTGCCCAGTTTTCATGGTTACTCCACCAAGCACTTAGTGGTAATTCATTTCCTGTAGCAGATTTAACTATATTACTAATTTCTTTTACTGTTATTAAATTAATATCTTTAATATCATACCCATCATTTCTTAATCTTCTAACATATTGATTTAAATAATTATAAAGATTATATGTAGCATCAAGATTAGAAGTAGGATTAATTACTCCATCCATATATCCATCATTATATTCAGAACCAAAATTAATAAGAACTTGATGACCAGCAGACATCATTATTATTCCACGTTCATTAGATGCAGGTTTACCTGATTCTGTACCATGAGCCCCAATAGCTTTCTCACTTTGAGCAATCTTACTAGTATCTATAGGATCTCCAACTATACAATAAGATCTATCATTAAAATCATAACCTTCTACATAATTATATGCTCTATAGCTATAATATTCATAATCATCATGATAGGCATAATTATCATAACAATAATCCCTGACATAACTATCTCCTAATTTATCAGTAACATCTATACGTTCAATATCTAAACCTATATCTAAATTATATTTAGCAAGTAATTTATAATTATCACTACTATTATCTATTATATAGAAATTCTCATCTCCACACTTTATCTCATCACCAACTTTAGTACCATCACCACTAACTATTTTACAATAACTTTTAGCATTAACTAAACATGGTACCATAAACATTACTATTAAAAAAGAAAACATTAACTTCTTCATATAAGCCTCCACTATTATATGTAAAGTTTATCATAAAAAAAGAAGATTATCAAACTTATCTTCCTCTACTGACGTTTTTACTAACTACATTAACATCATGTAAATTTAATAATCTTTGCATAGCTTCTTTTTGTAAAAACTTAAGTTTTTTAGCCATCTTTTCTAATTCATTTTTTCTTAAGAAAGGTCTATATCTTTCTTTAATTAATAATCTAAATAATTCTATTTCTTCTAATATCTTTTTAAATGTCTCATCATCATCACTATCACTAGAAATATCATCAGTTAATTTAACAATTAATTTATCAAATTTATGATTAACTATTCTTAATATAAAAGGTCTAGCCATTTTCTTATTAAAAATAATTATATTCTTAACATCAACATCATTAATATGAAACCCCTTCTTATTAGGAATCTTATACTTATAAACATCTTTATTAATAAAAGTAATATCATTATTCAATCTATTAGTAATAACTTTATACATCTAATCATCTCCTAATAAATCAGGTCTCACTTCTCTAGTCTTTTTAATACTTTCTTCTCTTCTAAATTCTTCTATTTTCTTATGATCACCAGATAATAACACTTCTGGTACTTCTAATCCATTATATACTCTAGGTTTAGTATAAGTAGGATAATCTAATAAATTATTATTGAAACTATCATCCTTATGAGATGCCTCAGTTATAACACCAGGAAGAAGTCTTGTAACAGAGTCAACTAAGACCATAGAGGCTATCTCCCCACCAGTAAGTACATAATCACCTATACTTATTTCTTCATCAACTATAGTTCTTATTCTCTCATCGAATCCTTCATAATGACCACATATTATAATTAAATGCTTTTCATCCGCAAGTTCATAAGCATGTTTTTGTTTATATGGAACTCCACTAGGAGTAAGTAATATAACTTTAGAATCATTTGTTTTAATATCATTAACACAATCAAATATAGGCTGACATGTTAAGACCATTCCAGCTCCTCCTCCATATGGAGTATCATCTACTTTTTTATGAGGATCATTAGTATAATCTCTAAAATTAATAATATTAATTTCTACTTTTTTCTCATCAATTGCGCGTTTTATAATTGATTCTTCAAAAACACCTTTAAACATTTCAGGAAATAATGTTAATATATCAATCTTCATATTATTACATCCCATCTATTAAATTAATATTTATTTCTTTTTTATTTCTATCTATCTTAACAAAATTATCATTATAAGGTATTAAATGTTCAATAGAAGTTTCTACTCTTAATACTTTATTATTACCAGTATCCATTACTTCTATTACTCTACCTTCTTCATCTCCAATTATAACTTTATAATTTAATAATTCTTTATCTAAAGCCTCTTCATTATTTAAATCTAATTTATCTTTATCAATATAAACTTTATTACCTACTAAAAATAAAACATCATTAATATTATTATAATCATCTAAACATACCATATCAAAAGTCTTATGTTTACGATAACTTCTAATATTATATTCCTTATCTCCAATAATCAATTTATTATTAATCTTAAATACTTTATCTTTAAATTCAAAATTAGATCTAATTCTAAGTTCTCCTTTAACACCATGAGTATTAACAATTTTACCAATATATACTTTATCCATTAATATCACTCATTTCATATAATATTATACTACAAGCAACACCAACATTTAAACTATCTACTGAACTAACCATATCTATATAAATAAATTTATCACATAAATCCCTAACCTCAGGAGACATCCCTCTACCTTCATTACCTACTATTATTGCGAATCTCGAATTCTCATCCGTATGAACATTCTTTAGAGATATTCCATCATTAACATCAGTACCATATATAACAAAATTATTACTCTTTAACTCATTAATATAATCATTCAAATTACCTTTTAAAATATTAGTTTGAAAGATCATACCTTGGCAACTTCTAAGTACTTTTGGATTATATAAATCAACAGTATCATCTGACAAGATAATTGTATCAATATTAAATGCAACTGCGCTTCTAATAATAGTACCTAAATTCCCTGGATCTTGTATTCTATCTAAAATTAAAACTCTATTTCCTTTAATCTCATTATTATCCTTCTTTTTAACAACACCAACAATACTTGGAATAGTATCAGTAGAAGATAATTTCTTCATAACTGATTCACTAACTACATTAATTTTAACATCTAAATTAAAATCATAATCTTCTAAAATAAATACTTCTTCTAATAAATCATTATTATATGCTTCTTCTACTAAATGATAAGTTTCTACTAAAAAGATATTACTTTTATCACGATATTTTTTTTCTTTTAATTTTGAAATTTCTTTTATTCTTTCATTATTAATACTATTTATCAAAATAACTTCATCTCCTTTGTTATTCTTTTATAATCAGGACAATTTTCTTCAACTAAAGACCAAAATCTTCTATCATGATCTCCATGTATTAAATGAGATAATTCATGCATAATAACATAATCAAGATATTTTTCATCTCTCTCAATTAATTTTAAATTAAGAGTAATAATATGAGTTTTAACATTACAAACTCCCCATCTTGTACTCATTCTTCTAATTCTTAAAGTTGGTCTTGGTATACTTCTAGTAAATTTTTCATAATTTTCATCTAACTTTTCTTGAAATAACTTCTTAGCTTCTTTTTTATACCAAGTATCAATATTATATCCACTTTTTATATAAGCAGTATCTCCATCTAATTTAATAGTTCCATTATCAACATAAACTATATTATATTTCTTACCTAAATAATTAAACCCCTCATTATTCTTATTAATTATCTTTTGAGCTTCAATCATCTTAACAATTCTATTATATTTATTTTCTAATAATCTTTTTATTTCAAAGTTAGGAGTCCACATAGAAGTAGTAACATGAATCTTTAAATCATCTTTAACTCTTATATATATTCTTTTAGTTGATCTTTTTCTTTCTATAACTACTTCATATACTTTATCATCTACAATAAACTCCATGTCAATCACCAACTATATTCTACAATAAAAGGATAAAAAAAGAAAGCAAAGCTTTCTTTAATAATTAAGTTAATTTTCAATATATTTTGAATCTGATAAATCATAGATTTTATCATCTTTAGTTTGTACAAGAGTAGTAACATAGCCACCTAATTCAACAGTAACAGAAGCTTTATAAATCTTTACAGGATTCATAATACCTTTTATAGTTGGATGAGAAAATTCCATTTTTTCTAAAGCATTAAATTCTTTTACATAATCTATTCTTCCATTTTCTTTAAAGAATAACATATATGATCCAGTTATATCTTGTCCCATTTCAATTGATTTAATATCATATGCAGGACTATCAAATATTAGTTTTCTAGTAGAAATATCTCCAGATTTCTTAGAATCACACATCTTCTTAGCTTCATCATAAGAACAAAAATCATCATTCTTTAAATCAGACCAAGTTATTTTAACATCAACAACATCATCTTCACCAACCTTATATTCTACACCCTTAAAATGACCTTTATATACAGAATCAGTCTTTTCTTTTACTTTTTCTTCACTACTTACTTCATAAGATCTACCTTCTCCATTTACAATCTTACTAGTATCAAAAACATAATTATCTTCCTCTTCTTCATCACTCTTACTATCATCATCTTTAGTTTCTGTTTCTTGAGCATCATTACTTTTACCAAATAATTCTGTCTTATTAACAACAATATATCCACCTAGTCCTAAACAAATAATTAATAATACTACAATAACAATAGTATAAACGTTAGATTTTTTCTTTTCTTCCATTTTATCATCTCCTAGCATCAGTATATCAAAAAAAAGAATTAATAAAAGCTATTTCTTTATTAATTCTGTTAATTTCTTTATTTTTACATATTTTTTGTCATGTACATCATCTTTATCATATAGTACAGATTCTATTCCATGTAGTCTAGGAGCACCATAATCTTTAATAACACTATCTCCTACCATAAAACATTCTCTTGGATCATATCCATCTATTGCGCGTAAATAAGCTCTAGGATGAGGTTTTAATTGATCTTCACCAGTTAATATCAAATCAAAATAATCATATATTCCTGCCTCTTTTAATCTAGGAATTTGACTTTTACCATACCAATTAGTTAATACAACTAAACTCTTATCTTTACTTTTTAAATGTTCTAGTAATTCAATTACTCCATCCTCCATAGTATCCGCATCACTTGATATTTCTCTAGCCCAACCTCTAATAATTTCAGGAGTAAAAGGAAGACCACTTTGTTCCTTTAAAAACTCACTTAATACTTCATCATCATAATGAGAATGAGTCATTTCATAATAATCAAGTAAAGGACCAATATCTTTCATTAACTTTTCTGTCTCATCACCAAATATAGGTTCAAATATACGAGTCTCAACAATATTATAATCACAAGTTAATAAAGTTCTATCTAAATCAAATATAAATCTTTTCTTTTCCATCAAACCACCCTGTCTCTACTAGTATGAAAAGAATTACTACTAAACAGTAAGTAATTCTTGTTCTTTTTCTTTTAACTTTTCATCAATCTTTTTATTATAATCATTAACAATATCTTGAAGAGCCTTTTCTAATCTCTTTTGTTCATCTTCATTTTCAGCTTCTTCTTTAATATCATCAATAGTATCTCTACGAATATTTCTAATAATTACTTTTTCTTCTTCAGCCATCTTCTTAACTTGTTTAGTAAGTTCAACTCTTCTTTCTTCAGTTAATTGAGGAATAACTATTCTTATAGTTTCTCCATCATTTGAAGGATTATAACCAAGATTCGCAGCTACAATACCCTTTTCAATATCATTTAACGAAGATTTATCATAAGGTTTAATAACTAATAATCTAGCTTCTGGTACTGAAATAGTTGCTACTGACTTTAATGGTGTAGAATTACCATAATATTCAACCATAACACCATCTAAACTAGAAGGATTAGCTCTTCCTGCTCTAACTGTAGTAAAACGTTTATCTAAAGATTCAAGTGCCTTATCCATTTCTCCTTTAGCTTTATCAATAATTTGATCCATTAATATCACTCCTCAAAATTATTATAATATAACTTCTTAATATTTAAAAGAAAAAAGTGCTAAGCACTTTTATATTCTTTTAAATATTTATTTATTTCTTTTTTTAATTTTTTCTTAGTCTTATTTTTAATCAAACTATCTACACTATATTTATTAGAAGACATATATCCTATAATACTACCCTTCTTTACAAAGTATAAGGAAGGAACATCTAAAGAAGGATTCTCATTATCATCTTTCTCAACTTTATCACCAAGAAAATTTAATAATTCACGATAATACTTAGTATTATTATTTTTAATATTACTAGGATTATAATAATTAATTTTATCAACTTTTAAATCATTAAATATATCATTAATTACTTGAGTATAAATAATAGATTTTTCTTCATCACTATTAGCAAAATAAACTATACCAGTTTCACCATCTAATATATCAAAAATATCATGTATCTTAGAATAATTAAAATGATGACTAGTTTTTAAAGAATACTCTATAGCAAATTTATCTTCATCTTCAACTTTATCAACTTTTTGTACAGAACAACCTGTAATTAATAATAATATTAATAGTATAGATAACTTTTTCATAAAAACCTCTTAAGCATTATTAATTTGACTCATTACTTCACTAGCAAAATCTTCTTCTTTTTTCTCTATTCCTTCTCCTACTTGATAACGAATAGCACTAACTACTTCAGCATTATTTTGTTTAACATATTTTTCAACAGTTAAATCAGAGTCTTTAATAAATTCTTGTTCTAATAAACAAACTTCTTTATAGAATTTATTTAGTCTACCAACAGACATTTTTTCAATAATATCTTCTGGTTTATTTTTATTCTTTTCATCATTTTTAATTTGTTCTTTAATAACATCTTTTTCTCTATTAACCATATCTTCAGGAATATCTTCTCTAGTAACTCCTACTGGTGACATAGCAGCTGTTTGCATAGCAACATCTCTAGCAACATCTCTATCTCCACCTTTTAATACTACTAAAGCAATAATCTTTCCACCCATATGTGAATAAATTCCAAATACTTCATCATCATTCTTAGTAACTCTTTCAAATCTTCTAAATGAAATCTTTTCACCTATAGTTGCAGTTAATTCAATAATTCTTTCTTCAACAGTTTTTCCATCTTCTAATTTAATAGCATTAGCTTCTTCTATAGTTTTAGCATCAGAAAACATTAATGCATCTCTTAATTCATTCATTAAAGCAACAAATTTTTCATTCTTAGTAACAAAATCTGTTTCACAGTTAACTTCAAATATAATTGCTTCATTATCATTGCTTGCAGCTTCAGCTAAACCTTCAGCAGCTATTCTAGAAGCTTTCTTTTCAGCTTTAGCAATTCCCTTTTCTCTTAACCAGTCAATAGCTTTTTCCATATCACCATTAACTTCAGTAAGTGCTTTCTTACAATCCATCATTCCAGCACCAGTTTTTTCTCTTAATTCTTTAACATCACTTGCTTTAATCATATTTATTCTCCTTTTAACAAACTTATTATATCTTAATTTTAAAATAAAAGGAAGATTGAACTTCCTATTTACTTAATGCTTCAACTAATTCAGCTTTTTTCATTGTTGAATAACCTTTTAATCCAGCATCTTTAGCTTTTGCTTTTAGTTCAGTTAATGTTAAATCAGCTAAATTTTCAGTCTTTTCAGATTTCTTAGTTTCTTTCTTTTCAACTTTTTCTTCTTTTACTTCTTCTTTTTTTACTTCTTTTTTAACTTCTTTTTTAACTTCTTTTTTCTCTTCTTTAACTTCAGTTTTTTCTTCTTTCTTAGGTGCTTCTTTCTTTTCTTCTTTTACTTCTTCAGTATTTTCTTTATTTTTATCTTCTTCATTAACATATTCAATTACTTCATTACCATTAACTTCAGCAATTGCATTAGTTAATACACCTAATAATAACTTAACTGATCTTACAGCATCATCATTTCCAGGAATAACATAATCAACCATATCAGGATCACAGTTAGTATCTACAACACCAAATACAGGAATTCCTAATGCTCTAGCTTCTTTAATAGCATTTTCTTCTTTCTTAGGATCAACTATAACTAAAGCTTGAGGTAATTTTTCCATATTACGGATACCACTTAAATTCTTCTCTAATTTTTCGTATTCCTTTTTAATTTTAATAACTTCTTTCTTAGGAAGTGCAGCAAAAGTTCCATCTTCTTCTTGTTTTTCAATTTCAGTCATTCTATTAACTCTTGTTCTAATAGTTCTAAAGTTAGTTAAAGTACCACCTAACCATCTAGTATTTACATAGTACATTCCAACTCTTTCAGCACATTCCTTAGCAGCTTCACTAGCTTGTTTCTTAGTACCGATAAATAATACTTTTCCACCATTACTAGCAATTTCTTTCATAGCTTCATAAGCTTCTTCTAAACATTTAACTGCTTTTTGTAAATCGATAATATAGATATCATCCCTAGATGTATAGATATATTCTCTCATCTTTGGATTCCATCTTCTCTTTTGATGTCCGAAATGAACACCAGCTTCTAATAAATAATTCATTGATACAACACTCATAATAAATCTCCTTTTCGTTTTTCTTCTATTAGTTTCTAAAACTTATCACCCTAAGGGCACTAGATAAATAAATCCACTAATATGATTATTTTTCTAATTCAGCAATAATTTCTGCTTTTTTAAGTCCAGTTACACTGATCTTTTTCTTTTTAGCTACTTCTTTTAATTCAGCAACTGTCATTTTACTATAATCAACTTTTTCAGTCTTTTTAGTTTCTTTCTTTTCTTCTTTTACTTCTTTCTTAGTTGTTTCTTTCTTAGCAGTTTCTTTTTTAGCAGTAGTTTTCTTACTACCAATAGTTACTTCAGTTTTTACTTCTTCTTTAGAAGCACTAACTTTTCCTTCTAATCCTTTTTTACTTACTTCAACTAATGCTTTAAATGCATTCATATCATTAATAGCTAATTCAGATAACATCTTTCTATTAACTTCAACTCCTGCTTTATTTAACCCACTTATAAATCTAGAATAACTAATATCATTCATTCTACAAGCAGCATTAATTCTTGTAATCCATAATTTTCTAAAATCTCTTTTTCTATTCTTTCTATCTCTATAAGCATATTTTCTTGATTTCATTAATTGTTCTTTAGCTGTTTTATATAATCTATGCTTACTTCCAGTATATCCTTTAGCAGCTTTTAAAACTTTCTTATGACGAGCTTTAGTAACTGCTCCATTCTTAACTCTTGCCATGTATTTCTCCTCCTTTTATTAATTTAAAGCGTTTTTAAATCTTTTTTGATCTGCTTTAGATAAAGTAGATCCCTTTCTAGATTGTCTATTGAATTTACCATTCTTAGATCCAGTATTATGACGGAATCCATGTGGTCCAATTTTGTAATCATTTTTACGTTTATTTAAAACTTTCGCAAGACTTTTACGAGTTTTAATCTTATTCTTTGCCATTCTCTATTCCTCCTATTTGTCTTTTTTTGGTACAAGTAACATAGTCATTACTCTACCATCTAACTTTGGTTTTTGTTCAATATCTGCTATTTCCTCAACACGTGAAGCAAATCTTTCTAAAACTTCATTACCTAACTCAGTATGAGCCATTTGACGACCTTTAAATCTAATAGTTAGTTTAACTCTATCTCCTTTTTCTAAATACTTAGTCGCATTACGTAATTTAGTTTCAAAATCACCAACATCAATAACAGGTGATAAACGATACTCTTTAAGTTCAGACTTATTAGCTTTTTGTTTTCTAATATTTTCTTTCTCTTTTTTACGTTTCTCATAACGAAACTTATTATAATCCATAACCTTAACAACAGGTGGATTACCATTAGGACTAATTAGTACTAAATCTAGAGAAGCATACTTTGCTAAAGTTAAAGCATCTTCAATCTTCTTAATACCAACTTGTTCCCCATTAGGTCCAATTACTAATACTTCTGGAACCCTTATTTGTTCATTAATCAACATGTTATCCTTATTCTTAGCTATAACTAACACCTCCATATCGACAAAAAAAGCAGATATTATTCATATCCACTTAAAAACAAATTAAAAAGTATTAATTAAATATTAACTTTTAATTGGCTTTTAACCTAGGTCTAATCTAACCTCAGGTGGATATAAATCACTTTCCATTTCTCGACAAGTAATATTTAATCATATTTATATATATTTGTCAACACAAATTATGAACAAGATAGCATAATATTTGTTGAGTTACAATTGATAAATTTATTAATTATTACAATTAAGTTAACTTATTGTCATAGATCCAGAACTCAAATATAATGCATATCCCCAACCATATACTTTAGTCAAAGCCTTTCCTGACGTAGTGTTATAATCTTTATTACCACCATAGAACGTCATATTAAAAGTTCCAGAAGTAGTATTAACTCCTGATATATATGCTTTTGCAATAGAAGCATAACTACAATTACTACCATTAGTTCCATTACTGACACCAAAATGTACTAAACCAAGTATTTTACCATTAGGAATAGATAAACTTTTAGAAGCTGTTCCACTTCCCCAAGCAGTAGTTGTAACAGTAGAACCTGAAATTTTCGAAGATACTTTTATATAACTAGCAGGAAAATAATCACTTTTAGTGCTATTTAAGTCAATTAATGCTTTATATCTTTCTAGTCCTTTATTGGAAGTAGGATTAAAAGTAACACCTTGACTATTTTTTCCTGGTACCATAAGACCATATGTAGTAATCTTAATTTTAGGTTTTACACTTTTCACGGATTTATGAAAATAAAATTTACGAGATTCAGCATACCAGTCGATATGCGAAATGCCACAGCGTGACACCATTGTGCCGTTAGAAGACGCGTTTGCCAAGTTAAATCCAGCATAAGTAACTATTTCATCAGATATTGAACTCCTAACACATAAATCAGCATCTGAAAAATTAGATATATTATCTTCAGTATTACTTTTTACTTTTATTTCACTATACTTAATAGCAACAGCTCTTGTTTGCAACAATCTCCTTATTCTATAATCAATGGAATCAGAATATGTAGTAGCAGTTCTATTATAAGCATATAAAAGATGAACATAAGTACCACCAGTTGGACTACTAGTAAGACTAGCAGGTACCAAATGCCTAATTCCAACTGAACCACTACTAACTTGATACGTTCTTATGTGGATTTGAGTGCTAGCATCAAAAGAACTGACAGCTTTAAAAGTCCAACCAGATTTCGTAGGAATCGTATGGTTATGAGCTCCTGCATTACCACCAGTGACTGAAGTGTCTGAACCTGTTGAATCAGAATCATTTAGATCCCCAGATTGTAAAAATGTAGTATATGTTTTCTCTAACGAATCTACATCATAAAATTGGGCATATAATGTTAGTCCTGCATTTGATGTATATGATGTTCCTCCATCATACCATGTACTTGTATCAGTCGCACTTGATGTGGTTGACCATCCTAAAAATGCTTTCCCACTGCAGGTTGGTTCAGTTGAAGTTAATTTTAAATCTACTCCATATTTTTTTTCTTGAGCACTTGGAAGTCCTGTAGCACCTGTACATGTTCCCCCAGCATTATAAGTTACTGAGTATGTATTTAATTTAGCATTTCCATATAATGTTTTCGAATTTGAAGTTAGTGTATAACTAGATCCAACAGCAGTACCAGTAGTTGCTCCACTTGTTGTATTCCATCCTACCACAGTTGCTCCTGTATTTGCAGTTATACTTGGTAATGTAACATTACAACTATTTGGTGTTGTTGCATTTGCAGTAGCTGAAGATACTAATTTACAACTACCAGAAGTTGCTCCTATACTTGATACATTTGATCCTTTTGAATATGTTACATTCATTTGATATACACTATATAAAGTTGTCGAATTACTAGCTGCTGCTCCAGCCACACTAGTGTATTCTGCAGTTGTATCATTTCCTGTTGATAATCCTTGCCATGCACTACTTCCCGGTCCTACTGCTGTTGAATAATTGCTTAAACCTGTATTACTAGTTGATAAATATGTAGTTCCACATGCACTTGTACTTGAAAGAGCCATATTTCTATACAATGTTCTACTTGAATATTTTGAACTATTCCAATAATAATTTGTCACATTTGTTCTATAAAAGGCATAGTATGTCGTATTCGCTGTGTTTGAAGTTGCTGATGTCATACTTCCAGTACTTGTCGCAACTCCTGCATATGCATTATTATATTGTCCAATGCTTCCTGATACTGCACTTGGTACTGTAATTGCTCCATTACTTACAACTGCGGCACTTGTACTACTTGGATATAACGTTCTAGTACCACTTGCTGTTGTCGAAGTTACTGAACAGGTTCCACTTGTTGTATTACTTTGATAGTAGTATGTCGCAGTTACACTCTTAGTCTCTGTTACATAAAATGTTGTTGTATTTGTGTTCGCTGCATTTGCTACAGTATAAGATGTTCCACCATTATTAACCGCTGTTCTTAAACTGCTGAAGGAGTACCCAGAAACTAATGTTGGTGTTGTATTACTTAATCCAGTTGTACTTGTAGACAAATATGTTGTTCCACATGCACTTGTACTTGAAAGAGCCATATTTCTATAATACTGTTGTGATGTTGTCGCACTTTCACTACTTGGTCTATACACCGTCACATTAGTTCGATAAAATGCATAATACGTTGTGTTTGCTGTATTTGATGTAGCTGCTGTCATACTGTTAACTCCAGTCGCTACTCCTGCATACGCATTATTATATTGTCCTACTGAATTTGAAACAGCACTTGGTATTGTTATTGATCCATTTGATGTTGCTGCGGCACTTGTACTACTTGGATATAACGTTCTAGTACCACTTGCTGTTGTCGAAGTTACTGAACAGGTTCCACTTGTTGTATTACTTTGATAGTAGTATGTCGCAGTTACGTTCTTAGTTTCTGTTACATAAAATGTTGTTGTATTTATCTTAGCCGCATTTGCTACAGAATAAGCTGTTCCTCCATTATTCACTGCAGTTCTTAAACTACTGAAGGAATATCCTGAGACTAACGTTGGTGTTGTATTACTTAATCCTGTATTTGATGTTGATAAATAAGTAGTTCCACATGCACTTGTACTAGACAAAGCCATATTTCTATAAAATTGTTGTGATGTTGTCGCACTCTCACTACTTGGTCTATATACAGTTACGTTAGTTCTATAAAAAGCATAATATGTTGTGTTTGCTGTATTTGATGTAGCTGCTGTCATACTGTTAACTCCAGTAGCTACTCCTGCATACGCATTATTATATTGTCCAACGCTTCCTGATACTGCACTTGGTACTGTAATTGCTCCATTACTTATTGTTGCAGCAGTTGTACTTGTTGGATACAAACTCTTTGTACCAGATGCTGTTGTAGAAGCTACTGAACATGTTTCATTTGTTGCACTACTTTGATAATAATATGTCGCAGTTACGCTCTTAGTTTCTGTTACATAAAATGTTGTTGTATTTGTCTTAGCCGCATTTGCTACAGAATAAGCTGTTCCTCCATTATTCACTGCTGTCCTTAAACTACTGAATGAGTATCCTGAGACAAGTGTTGGCGTTGTATTACTTAATCCTGTATTTGATGTTGATAAATATGTTGTTCCACATGCACTTGTACTTGAAAGTGCCATATTTCTATAATACTGTTGTGATGTTGTTGCACTTTCACTACTTGGTCTATATACAGTTACATTGGCTCTATAAAATGCATAATATGTTAAAGTTCCTGTATTTGGTGTAGCTGACGTCATACTATTTACTGCTGTTGCTACTCCAGCATATGCATTATTATATTGTCCAACGCTTCCAGAAACAGCACTTGGTACTGTTATATTTCCATTTGATAGAGAAGTTCCAGCTGCAGTTGTTGATGTTGGTCTTAAAAACGTTGTCTGTGTTCCAGTTGCTGTAGCACTAGTTACTGAACATGTTCCACTTGTAGCGCTACTTTGATAATAGAATGTTGCTGTCTTTGTTTCAGTCTTCTTATCTATTTCATATACTGTTGTATTACATGTTGTTGCTAACGCACCAATAGTCGCTCCACTATTCTGTGTATTTTGTGAAGCAGATGTATTAAATCCAACTAAAGTACTATATCCAGATACAGCTAACTTAGCTGCTGCATTTGTACTTGTTCCTGTATTTGTTGTTGCTAAAACTGTCTTCATAGCAGATGTACTTGTAAATACTTCGTTTCTATATAATGTATCACTTGTAGTCGCTGTTGTACTACTTGCATAATACCTTGTTACATTACTTCTATAGAATGCATAATATGTTAAGGTTCCTGTATTAACTGTAGCTGCACTCATACTATTTACTGCACTTGCTACATTAACATAACTTCCATTATATGGACCCTTACTTGCAGTTACTTCACTTGGTACAGTTAAACTTACATTTGATACACTAGTTCCTGCTGCACTTGTACTTGTTGGTCTTAAGAATATTGTCTGTGTTCCAGATGCTGTTTTTGTCGCAACTGTAGTTCCTCCACATGTTGTATTGTTATTATAATAGAATGTTGCTGTCTTTGTTTCTGTTTTCTTTTCTATCTGATATACACTTCTTGTTGCAGTTCTATTTGAATCAGATTTTGTAAGCGCATCTATACTAGACCATGTCGCACTATTTTGTGATGCACTCGCATTGAATCCAATTAGACTATATCCTGATACTAATGCTCCTTCTGATGCATTAGTACTTGTTCCAGTTGTACTTGTAGATAATACTGTTGTTGCCATCGCACTTGTTGAACTTAACCATTGATTTTGATATACTGCTTTACTTGTTGTTGCACTTGTACTTGTTGGATAATATATATTTATAGTTGTTCTATATAATGAATAATAACTTTTATTTGAAGATAAAGTTACAGTTGTTGAACTACTTGATACTGCTTCTGTCATATTACCAGTTGATGCAGATAATCCAGCATAAGCATTATTATATGTTCCTCCACTACTTCTAACTTCACTTGGTATTGTTACAGAACAATTACTTCCACTACTTACTGTACAACTAACTGTTTTACTACTTACAGTTGTAGATCCACTAGTTGTATTACTTTGATAATAGAATGTTCCAGTATAAGTATTAGGCTTACATACCGCATATAAGTTTACTGTACTTCCCATACTCTCACTTATCGCACTTGTTGGGAATGTTCCCCCACTCGCATACGTAATTGTTGTTCCACTACTACTTGTATTCCATCCACATGTATAACCTGCTCTTGTTACTGTTGGAAGAGTTCCTGCTACTGCTGTCCAGTGAGCTGTATAACTCTTATTACCAGTACTTCCTTTTGCTATAGTTACACTTGTTTGATTTGTACTTCCATTACTTCCTGTCCATCCTGCAAATGTTTGTGCTTTTGTTGTATTTGCTCCTATTGTTACACTTCCACTAGCTGCATTTGCTCCACTTGTTGAATTAGCATTTCCTTTAAAAGTCAATGTCTTACTTGGAGCTTGTAATGTTATCTCATTACTTTCTATATTATAACTTGTAGGATTATTTGAATTATTTGTTCCGTTATTTAATGTATAACTTATTGAATAAGTATTTCTTGTACATACCGCATATAAGTTTACTGTACTTCCCATACTCTCACTTATCGCACTTGTTGGGAATGTTCCCCCACTCGCATACGTAATTGTTGTTCCACTACTACTTGTATTCCATCCACATGTATAACCTGCTCTTGTTACTGTTGGAAGAGTTCCTGCTACTGCTGTCCAGTGAGCTGTATAACTCTTATTACCAGTACTTCCTTTTGCTATAGTTACACTTGTTTGATTTGTACTTCCATTACTTCCTGTCCATCCTGCAAATGTTTGTGCTTTTGTTGTATTTGCTCCTATTGTTACACTTCCACTAGCTGCATTTGCTCCACTTGTTGAATTAGCATTTCCTTTAAAAGTCAATGTCTTACTTGGAGCTTGTAATGTTATCTCATTACTTTCTATATTATAACTTGTAGGATTATTTGAATTATTTGTTCCGTTATTTAATGTATAACTTATTGAATAAGTATTTCTTGTACATACCGCATATAAGTTTACTGTACTTCCCATACTCTCACTTATCGCACTTGTTGGGAATGTTCCCCCACTCGCATACGTAATTGTTGTTCCACTACTACTTGTATTCCATCCACATGTATAACCTGCTCTTGTTACTGTTGGAAGAGTTCCTGCTACTGCTGTCCAGTGAGCTGTATAACTCTTATTACCAGTACTTCCTTTTGCTATAGTTACACTTGTTTGATTTGTACTTCCATTACTTCCTGTCCATCCTGCAAATGTTTGTGCTTTTGTTGTATTTGCTCCTATTGTTACACTTCCACTAGCTGCATTCGCTCCACTAGTTGAATTAGCGTTTCCTTTAAATGTTAATGTTTTACTTGGAGCTTGTAATGTTATCGCATCACTTTCAACATTATAACTTGTAGGATTATTTGAATTATTTGTTCCATTATTTAATGTATAACTTATAGTATAACTGCTTTTATTCCAATGAGCATATATTGTCGAATTACCATTTATTCTATATTTAGTATCAGAAGTAACTTTAGTTCCACCTGTTTCTTGTGTATACCATCCATCAAATCCATAACCTTCTTTTGTAGGAGTTGGTAAAGTTCCATATGTACCATTAAATGTTACAGATTTTGTCGCAATTGAACCATTTATTGTATATCCAGTAGTCGCAGGTATTACTCCTCCTTTAGAATCAACAGTTAAAGTATATGCTCTATTTGTACATTCTCTATATAATTCATCTATTGCTTGTTTTAAAGTTGTAGCTGATAAATTACTATTTACATTCTTATAAAATACATTAGTACTAGAATACTTAATTACAGCAAATACTGCAGTTGAAGACAATATTAAACCAATCACTATTCCAAATAGTAATTCTTTATTAATGAATGATAAAATTTTGCTTCTAAAACTTTCTTTCATATTTTCTCCAAACTAATTTTATTTATCTAAAGTATAAGGTTCATCTTTACTACCTTTTCCACCTTTTATTCCAATATTTGAATATAATGTAATTATTGGTCTTAAAGCATTATAACTAGTATAATCATCCCAACTATATTCATCTAAATTATATCCACGTAATAAATTATTATGTAAAAGATTTCCTTCATCATCTATATTTCTTCCAGTATAATAAGCTATCTTTGGATCAGTAGATATATCTCTTCCACGAGATGCTAACCAATAATTTCCTTTAACGTTAGTATCTACTGTATAAGCACATAATCCTGATTCACAATAATTATCTACATTCTTATCATTTTTATATAAATCACTAACTAACAAATAATCTTTTAAATATAAAGTATCTCCATATTCTCCATTCATTACTTCTGCCCCAGTACCAGTTGTATTATCATCTACTTCAAATAAATCAGAAGGAGTTGTTCCATCAAATGCACTTTTATTTATAATAGTTGAAGTTTGATCATTAAAACCAATTATTCTAGCTCTAGAAGTATATCCATCTTTTTTATATTGATTAGCTATTTCTTGTAAACCACCAACTAAATTAGAATAACCTACTACTCCACTAAAATTAACTATATCACTAGAAACATATTCAGATACAGCATCCATAGTACCATTATCATTAACATTAATTACTCTCCATAAATTTAATTCATTTGGTTTAATTTCTTGATCTTCAGAGTAACCTGTATTCTCTTTACTAACAGTATAACTACTATTATCAGGTTCTAAAGTAAAATAATCTCCTACTTTCATTCTTCTAATTAGAGATTTTCTTATACTACCAACAGTATTTTTATTAATAGTATCTCCCCTACATAATAAATATAATTCATCTAAAGCATCTTGTACTTGAGTAGAACTCAATCCAGATACACTATTATCATAACTAACTTCATCACCAGAATATAAAATTGTCGCAGCAAAAACAAGACTTGGTACAGCAAGTCCTATTATTAATCCAATAATAAAGCTAATACGTCTTTTTATATCTCTCATACTATAAAACCTCATTATAAATTATGGACACAATGATTCATTCGCAATACAATCTACCATACATTGACTATCAGTACAATTAACTCCTGTTCTAGAATTATCATAACTTACATTTTCAGCCCATACTTCATACTTATCATAATTTATATCACCAGATATTTTTATAGATTGATTAAGAGCACTATAACCAATACTAATAAACAAAGTCATTGAACATAAAGTTACTATAAACACAGTAATAAAAAATTTATAATTAGTTTTAGTAATCATATTCTTAACCATTATTCTCTCACCCTAATAAAATTATAAATCAAAAATAATAATTATTCAATAATTAGGAATTAATAAAAAAAATAACTTTATATTATAAAGTTATTTTCTTATTAATTATTTTTTCTTAAATAATTTTTTACCAAAACCTTTTTCTTTCTTAACTTGTTTTTTAGATACACAATCTATAAATTGATATATATCATCACTCTTATGTACTTCTAATTTTTCATCAAAAGCAAACCATCTATTCATAACATTATTAATATATTGATAATTTTCATCAACTATACAAGATTGCATCTCATACTTTTGTAATTTTTCATCACTATCACAAAAAGTAATAGAACGTTTATAATTAGGAGTATCATCACTCTCATAAAAAGCTATTTGAACATAGTTTTCACTAGGTTTTAAGAAACTATCAACTACATCAATAGATACTTTTTTATTAATTTCATTTACTACTTCATCATAATTACCTTTCTTATAAATAACAAACATTTGAAAATGTTCCATTCTATTAGAAAGTTTAACATCAACCGGTATAAAACTAAAATCATAGTCAGTACCTTCTACATTAGAAACTAATTGCTTAATAGCACTTCCAGCAGTTACAAGATCTATAAAATTCTTTTTCATACTAAAACCTCCAAGGAATATTATACCATAAAAAAGAAAAGAATTAAAATTTAATTCTTTCTTTAACATAATCAACTACTTCATCTAATTTTAAAGTAATTTGTTCCATACTATCTCTATCTCTAATAGTAACTGTATTATTATTAACAGTTTCATCATCTATAGTAATACACCAAGGTGTACCTATAGCATCTGCTCTTCTATATCTTTTACCAATAGATCCAGAATCATCATAAGAACACATAAACTCTTTACTTAACAATTCAAATACTTCATTTGCTTTTTCACTATGATATTTCTTAGCTAATGGTAAAACACTAACTTTATATGGAGCAAGACTAGGAAGTATTCTAAGTATTTCTCTACTATCTCCTTCTAATTCTTCTACATCATAAGCATCACAAAGTACTGCTAAGAAAAGTCTATCTACTCCAACACTAGGTTCTACTACATAAGGAACATATTTCTCATTAGTTTCAGGATCTAAATATTTTTGTTCTACTTTAGAATGTTCTTGATGAACAGATAAATCATAATCAGTTCTATCAGCTATACCCCAAAGTTCTCCCCATCCCATTGGATACTTATATTCTATATCAGTAGTAGCCTTACTATAGAAAGATAACTCTTCAGGAGAATGATCTCTATATCTTAAATTTTCATCTTTTAAACCTAATTGTTCTAAGAAATCTAAACATTTCTTTTTCCAATAAGCATGCCATTCTAAATCAGTATCAGGTTTACAGAAGAATTCATACTCCATTTGTTCAAATTCACGAGTTCTAAAGATAAAGTTACCAGGAGTAATCTCATTTCTAAAAGCCTTACCAATTTGTCCAATACCAAAAGGTATCTTAGCTCTTTGACTACGTAATACATTATTATAATTTACAAATATACCTTGAGCAGTCTCTCCTCTTAAATATACCTTAGATGCTGAATCTTCAGTAACACCAATATGAGTTTCAAATAATAAATTAAATTTTCTAATACTAGTAAAATCACTCTTACCACATTTAGGACAAGGAACTTTATTATCACTAATAAACTTTTCTAATTTCTCATTATCCCATCCATCACCAGTTTCTTTTCCTTCAGTAAAATCTTCAATTAACTTATCAGCTCTATGTCTAGACTTACAATGTTTACAATCAATTAATGGATCTGCGAATGACGCAACATGTCCTGATGCTACCCATACTTCAGGATTCATTATTATAGCAGCATCTAATCCATAACTATTCTTCTCTTCTTGAATAAACTTAGTCCACCAAGCTTTCTTAATATTTTCTTTAATCTCTTTTCCTAATGGACCATAATCCCAAGAATTAGATAATCCTCCATATATTTCACTTCCTTGAAATATAAAACCATATTGCTTACAATAATTTACTATTTTTTCCATAGTTAAATCTTTCATTATATTTTCCTCCCATTCATATCTTTAATAATCTTTATTTCTTTATCATTACCCATCATATTAAAATAATGATTTAAAAATCTTAATCTAATACTAGTAATAGCATTCATTCTAGTTATATTATCTAAATCAATCATTCTTCTAGCATCTATCATATGATAAATCTCTTCAATACCATTTCTATTAAATCTAAAATCTTTAATAATAGGAATTGTACTTCTACCAGCTTCTCTTAATTTTCTATTATATTCATTTTCAAATTCAATTGCTTTTTCTAAAGATAAACTTGCTCCATTAGTTAATATAACACTACCTCCTGTTTTAGAAGAAACACCTTGCGTCCTAGTACTACCTTGAGTAGAATAACTACCTCTAGGTGAATGTACATCTATAAAAGTATCTTCTAGTCCATTTGGAGTAGTTACATAAGTATTACCAAATAACTTTCCTCTATTAAGAGCTAACCCATTAGGAAGATATGCTCCAGCTAATCCTTCACTATCTAATAAAGTTCCATTTTGAGTCATTTCATAAAATTTTAAGATATCATCACTAGAAGCAAATATTCCAGCATGACCAGAATGTCCACCTACTGATATAGCTTTAGGATCATTAACACCTAACTTATCAACATTAGAACTACCAGTAATAATAAACTTATCTAATTGATCTATTCTAGTCTCATCAAGACCTAATCCTTCCAATAACTCTTTATAAGTTTTTCCACTAACTCTTTCAGCAACCTCTTTCATTACCATTAATCCAAAATCACTATATACATATTTCCCTCGAACCTGATCACCATTCTTATCTAATTTAACATGTATATTGAATAATGCTTCATATGCTTCATCTATATCCTCCATTAAAGTCATATTACCAGGAGTTTCTAACTCTACAGTAAATCCCATTAATTCTCTAACAGAAACATCTTTTAAATTAACAAATCTATTATCTAAATTATATATTTTATCATCTAATTTAAAATAACCTTGTTTAATCATATTATACAAAATAACTTGAGTATACATCTTAGACATAGAAGCTATATCAAATAAAACATCTTCAGTCATTTTATTATTATCATCAACATTACCACCAAGTACTTTTAATTTAATATTCCCTTCATTAATACCTATAGTATATCCAGGAACAATACTATTAGAAAATACTTTATCTATATAATCTAAATCATCTTTAATTATCTTATCAATAATCTCATATTCATCCATATCTTTACTAGAATAAATAATAGGAATAATCTTACTACATATACCATTTAACTCTTCCATACTAATATTAGGATAATCTTCCCTAACATCAGATATAAAATCATCCATTAACTTTATATAATTCATATTATCCTCCTAAATATCTAATCAGATCATCACTATTATTAAATACTTTTATATAATCAAGAATACTATTCTTATTAAAATCATTCTTAATAGATTTACTAATCATTTTAATAATATCAGTATAATAATTATCTAAATTAAAAATAATAATATCTTTCTTATCAAAAGTACGACTCTCTTCTAATATAGAAAATATTTCACATATAGTCCCAGTACCACCAGGTAATATTAATATCTTATCAGCCATATTATAAATAGTTTTAGTTCTATCAAAAGTACTATCTACATAACTAACTTTAATCTTATCAATAACTTCTTCTTTATAAATTGGTAATGTAACTAACTCTATATTTTTAAAATTATTAATTAATACTGAAAATATCCCATTATCATTAGTACCACCTATAATTAAATCATAATCTTTACTTAATACTTTAGATATCTTATCTATTTCATTTTTATAATTATCATTTACTTCATTATTAGAAGTACAACCTATAAATATTTTCATAATTACCTCCAAAAAAAAGAATTCTAAATGAATTTGTAAGGACGAGTATTCCCGCGGTTCCACCTTACTTATTCATATAGAATCCCTTAATTAGTATATTGCTCTGAATGCGCCACCATTCGTCATCACATCAATCAATTTATATGCATATTTTAACACTTTTAATTAATTATTTCAAGTTTCTTTCTTTAATAGTTAAACTTAAATTTTTATCTACTACTACATCATAATATTTAATTTCTCCAAAAGAACCATTTTGAGTATTAGTATAAGTAAAAGTCATAGTAGTCTTACCAGATTTTAATGCTTTAAAAGTATACTTTTCATAAACAATACCACCATTTTTATCCTCAGTATCACCAGTAACTTTTTTATCATTAAGTTTAACTATCTTTTTATCTTTAATATCACATTTCCACTCATAAATATCTTTAGGAAGTACTTCTAATTGAATAGTCTTAGTAGAAGTATCTCTTAATATGAAAAATAATCCAGTACCAACAATAATTAAAAGTATTAAACTTAAACAACCAATCAAAACTTTCTTATTAATCTTAACTTTATCTTTTTTAACATTCTTTTTTTCAACATCTTTTTTCATAATAACCTCTCTTAAATATATATTATCACAAATAAAATAGATTATTCAAAATTTTTAACTTATAGCAGCAGGTGTTCCAGCAGTCAATGTTCCACTGCTTAGATATACTACATATGCATATGCATAATTTTTCGTAAGAGCATAACCTGTACTATTATTAGAATATTTATTACCAGCATAATAATATGAACGTAAATATCCAGAAGTAGTATTAGCTCCAGATACATATATTTTATTTATAACCGCAAATGATCCATTTTTTCCATCTGTGTCATTTGCAACTCCAAATGATGAAGTTCCAAGTAATTTACCATTAGGAATAGAAATAGGTGTTTGTGATTTATTACAAGCCCACGCATCAATAGAAGCTGTTTTATTATGAACAACTTTTTCCTTAAGATAAGAAGCCGGAAAATAATTGTTTTTATTGTTATTTAGAGCTACTAATGCATTATATCTAGCTAATCCTTTCCCACTAGTAGGATCAAATATTCTAGTTGCTTCTTTATTAAACATAGCTTCAATTATATAAAATGAATGATTTACAATAGGTCTTGATGAATCATAACTCTTACCAATTGTAGTTACCGCTTCCGTTGTAGCATTTAGTGCACTTTGAAGAAAAGTTCTAGAAACACCTGCACCATTAGTAGTTCCATTAGATATGTTAGATCCAGCAATTCCAGAAATTAAACGATAACCTGAATCAGCTGTAACTGTAACTCCTGATCTACTTTCAGAGGAACCAAAACTTAAATTTTCTTTAGAATTACTCTTTGCTTTTATTTCTGAATACTTTACCGCAACATCTTCAATTCGCTGTAATCTTTGAATTCTTGTATTTACATCATCAGAATATGTTGTAGCACTTCTATTATAAGTACAAGTACTGGTAGCATAAAAGGTATGATTGCTATCATCCATTTGAACACAGGTACCACCAGTACATTCCGTACCTAAATACCTCACTCCAATAGTAGAGTATGTATTTGCTCGATATGGTCTATAATAACCCATAGCTCCTTCAAAACTACTAAGAGATATTCTTTTTGTCCAACCAGTACTACAAGTAGGAGTTACAGTAGCAGAATTATATAGAGTAGTATCACCCAACTTAGCTTTTCCACTAGCACTTTTTAATGTAAAATCACTAGTTTGGGCAACAGTAGTATACCAGTTTTCTAAAGCATTAACATCATAGAATTGAGCATACAAGGTAAGAGGCTCATCTGTAGAATATGTAGTTCCACCATCATACCATGTACTACTTGCTGTCGCATTAGAAGTAGTTGACCAACCTAAGAATGCTTTCCCAGTACATGTTGGTTCTCCACTTTGTAAAGTTACATTAGTACTAGGTAGTTTTATTTGAGAACCAGGCATTCCTGTAGCTCCAGTACATGTTTCTCCTGCATTGTATGTTATTGCTGGATAAGCATTCGCATATAAAGTAGTATTGTTAGATGTAATAGTATAATTAGCACCAGCTGCTGTACCAGTAGTAGCTCCACTTGTTGTATTCCATCCTACAGATGTATATCCACTATTTGGAGTTATACTTGGTAATTTAACAGTACAACTATTAGGTACCGTAGTATTAATCGCAATTGATGAAGTTATTTCACAAGAGTCACTATTTGCCCCTATTGAAGATACATTAACTCCCTTTGAATAACTTACATTCATTTTATATACAGTAAAAAGTTTTGTTACATTAGATAAAGCTGCAGCATGGATAGTATTAAATTCAGAACTTCCTGCTTCATCAGTTAAATAATACCAAGTACTACCTCCAGGTCCAGTTGCAGTAGTAAAATCACTTGTACCTGTACTTGAATTAGATAAAACAACCATATAAGGATCATTTATATAATCATAACCACCGATTTCTTCAGGATTAATTGGCATAAATGAATTTTTATATAATGTTCTACTTGAATATTTATCACTATCCCAATAATAGTTAGTTACCTCAGATCTATATATAGCAAAATAGTATTCATTTGCTGTATTAACTGTTACTGAGGTCATTTCATTAGCATCAGTTGCCCATCCAACCAATTCGGTATCATATGGTTCAACAGTTGTTGGTGGAGTTATACTACCATGTGATACAGAAGTTCCCGCTGCACTTGTACTTGTTGGCCTTAAATATGTTGTTTTAGTTCCTGAAACAACGCTTGAGTCAACAGTGCCTGTACTATCATTAGGATAATAGAATACTGCCGATACTGTTTCAGTTCTTTTATCTATTTCATATACTGTTGTATTACATGTAGTTGTTAAAGCCTCTATTGTTGCTCCACTATTCTGTGTATTTTGTGAAGCAGATGTATTAAATCCAACTAAAGTACTATATCCAGATACAGCTAACTTTGCTGCTGCATTTGTACTTGTCCCTGTATTTGTTGTTGCTAAAACTGTCTTCATGGCACTTGTACTTGTAAACACTTCATTTCTATACAACGTATCACTTGTAGTAGCTGTTGTACTGCTTGGATAATATCTTGTCACATTACTTCTGTAGAATGCATAATATGTTAAGGTTCCTGTATTAACTGTTGCTGCACTCATACTATTAACTGCACTTGCTACATTTACATAAGTTCCATTATAAGGTCCTTTACTTCCAGTTACCGCAGAAGGTACTGTTATACTTCCATTTGATACAGAAGTTCCTGCTGCACTTGTACTTGTTGGTCTTAAATATGTCGTCTGAGTTCCAGTTGCTGTAGTACTTGCTACTGTTGTTCCAGCACATGTCGTATTGTTATTATAATAGAATGTCGCTGTCTTTGTCTCAGTCTTCTTATCTATTTCATATACTGTTGTATTACATGTAGTTGTTAAAGCCTCTATTGTTGCTCCACTATTCTGTGTATTTTGTGAAGCAGATGTATTAAATCCAACTAAAGTACTATATCCAGATACAGCTAACTTTGCTGCTGCATTTGTACTTGTCCCTGTATTTGTTGTTGCTAAAACTGTCTTCATGGCACTTGTACTTGTAAACACTTCATTTCTATACAACGTATCACTTGTAGTAGCTGTTGTACTGCTTGGATAATATCTTGTCACATTACTTCTGTAGAATGCATAATATGTTAAGGTTCCTGTATTTACTGTTGCTGCACTCATACTATTAACTGCACTTGCTACATTTACATAACTTCCATTATAAGGGCCTTTACTTCCAGTTACTGCAGAAGGTACTGTTATACTTCCATTTGATACAGAAGTTCCCGCTGCTGTAGTACTAGTTGGTCTTAAATATGTTGTTTGTGTTCCAGTTGCTGTAGTGCTTGCTACGGTTGTTCCAGCACATGTCGTATTGTTATTATAATAGAATGTCGCTGTCTTAGTTTCTGTTTTCTTTTCTATTTGATATACACTTCTTGTTGCCGTTTTATTTGAATCAGATTTTGTAAGCGCATCTATACTAGACCATGTCGCACTATTTTGTGATGCACTCGCATTGAATCCAATTAGACTATATCCTGATACTAATGCTCCTTCTGATGCATTAGTACTTGTTCCAGTTGTACTTGTAGATAATACTGTTGTTGCCATCGCACTTGTTGAACTTAACCATTGATTTTGATATACTGCTTTACTTGTTGTTGCACTTGTACTTGTTGGATAATATATATTTATAGTTGTTCTATATAATGAATAATAACTTTTATTTGAAGATAAAGTTACAGTTGTTGAACTACTTGATACTGCTTCTGTCATATTACCAGTTGATGCAGATAATCCAGCATAAGCATTATTATATGTTCCTCCACTACTTCTAACTTCACTTGGTATTGTTACAGAACAATTACTTCCACTACTTACTGTACAACTAACTTCTTTATTACTTACTGTAGTTGATCCACTAGTAGTATTACTTTGATAATAGAATGTTCCAGTATAAGTATTACCAGTACATTTCGCATACATAGTTATATTTTGATTACCATTTGCTTCAGGAGTATAACTTGCTCCACTATTATAATCAGTTCCGGTTCCATCACTCTTTGTATTCCATTTACATGTATATCCTTCTTTAGATACTGTAGGTAAATTGAATGCTACTGGTGTCCAATTTGCTGTTAAAGTAATTGTTCCAGATGAACTTCTTAAATTCTTAAAATATTCAGCTGTTACTTTAGTACTTCCAGAAGACCATACAGTACTAACATTACTTGAACTAGATCCATACATCGCAGTACTAGTAGTTCCATTTGTATATGTCCATCCTGCAAATGTTTGAGCCTTACTAGTTGCTGTTCCTACAGTAGCTCCTGTACCATTCGCATCTCCTGTTACAGTCACAGTCTTTGTAGGTTTATTAATAGTTAGAACAGTACCAAATGTTCCACTAGTTGGATGAGATGATCCATAACTTCCACCATTCAATGTATATCCAATTGTATAACTATTACTACTCCAATGAGCATATATAGTTGAATCTTCATCATATCTATATTTTGTAGAAGACGTAACTTGTGTACCTCCACTAACTTTAGTAAACCATCCATCAAAAGTATAACCAGTCTTTGTAGGAGTTGGTAAAGTTCCATATGTACCATTAAATAGTACAGGTTTTGTCGCAGTTGAACCAGTAACAGTCCATCCCGCAGTCTCAGGAATTGTACCATCTCTAGAATCAACAGTTAATGTATAAGCTCTAGTAGTACAATCAGTAAATAACTCATCTATCGCAGCTTGTACTGTAGTCGCAGATAAATTACTATCTACATTTCTATAAAAAACATTACTACTAGAATACTTAATTACTCCATATACTGCAGTTGAAGACAATATTAAACCAAATACTAATCCAATTAGTATTTCTTTATTATCTATCAATAGTTTTCTCAAACTAAACTTCTTCCTCATATTTACCACCTGTTACTTAGATAATGTATAAGGATTATCCTTAGTTCCTTCCCCTTTATCTATTCCAATAGTAGAATATAAAGTTATTATAGGTCTAAGCGCACTAAAACTAGAATAATCATTCCATTCATGATTATCCAAATTATATCCACGTAATAAATTATTATGTAAAAGTTTACCCTCTTTATCTATACTTCTTCCTGTATAATAAGAAATCTTTGGATCTTTAGATATATCTCTTCCACGAGATGCTAACCAATATTCACTTTTATTTTTAGTATCTACTTCATAAGCACATAATCCTGATTCACAATAATTATCTTCATTCTTATCTTCTTTATATAAGTCACTTACTAGTAAATAATCTTTTATATATAAAGTATCTCCATACTCACCATTCATTACTTCTACACCACTACCTGTAGTAATATCACTAGCTTCAAATAAATCAGAAGGATTTGTACCATCAAAGGAACTCTTATTAGTAATATTAAGAGTTTGATCATCAAAACCAATAATTCTTACAGAAGATGTATATCCATCTTTTTTATATTCTTCAGCAATCTTTTGAAGTTCACCTACTATATTAGAATATCCTTCTACTCCTTTAAAATATACATTATCACTAGAAACATATTCAGATACAGCATCTATAGTTCTATTATCATTAATATTAATTACTCTCCATAAAGTTAATTCATTAGGTTTAATCTCTTGATCTTCAGAATAACCTGTATCTTCTTTATCAATACTATATTTATCTTTATCCGGTTCTAAAATAAAATAATCTCCAACACTCAATCTCTTTATAGCACTCTTTCTACTACCAGTAACATTAGCACTACTAGATTTCTCATCAGGAGAGCATAAAAAATACAACTCATCTATAGCTTCTTGAACGTCAGTAGATGCAAAACCAGTTGCACTATTATCATAACTAACTTCATTACTCGCATATAAAATAGTTGCAGCAAAAACAAGACTTGGTATCGCAAGTCCTATAACAAAACCAATAATAAATTTAATTTGTTTTTTAAGACTTATTTTTTTCACATAAATCACCCTCATACAGGTAATAAACTTTTCTTTTCTCTCATACAATCTATGGACACAAATTATTATCCGCAATACAATCTAACATACATTGAGCAGTAGTACAATTAATACCAGTATCAGTATTATCATAACTTAAGTTTTCAGCCCAAACTTCATACTTAGTATAATCAATATCTCCAGATACTTTAATATCCTTATTTAAAGCACTATAACCTATACTTACAAAAGATGTCAAAAAGAATACTCCTATTAGAAATACTGTAATAAAAAACTTATAATTATTTTTAAAAGTCTTCCTATTAAACATCTTACCACCTAATTATAGTATATCACACCTAAATACAGATATGTATAAAAACATACAAAAAAACTTAATTAAATAATTAAGTTTTTAGTACCTAGTAACTCTCTTCATAAACTCTCTACTTTTTAAATATAACCCTGTATATCTATCATAATAATCATCTAAAAATATATTAATTTCTTTCTTTAATTCATCACTAACATCTAACTTAGTAATTCTATCAATATCAACATAATAATACATTCTAATCATTTTAATAACTTTAATATCAACTAATCTCTCATCAGTTAAACAGCTTCCACAAACAAGTCCCCCACTACTACTAGATAGAGTAACTATATCATCACTATTACCACAAAAACTACATCTATCTAAATTAGGACTAACTCCTAAATAATCTAAATATTTTAATTCTAAAATATTAGTTAAAACTAATGGATCAAATCCTTCATTAATCTTATTTAAAGTACTAATTAATAAATCAAATATACTACTATCATCATTCTCTCTTAATACTTGTCTAGTTAAATCTAATAAATAAGTAGAAAAACTAATATTAGTTAAATCAGTTAATATATTATTATAAGTATTTTTTAAATCTACTCCTATTAAAGTAGAAAGTCCATTCTCTTTATAGTATATATGAAAAGTACCATATATCATCTTACGACTAACTCCACGTAATTTACTCTTCATATTACGAGAACCTTTACTCATAACACCAATAAGACCTAAATCTTTAGTAAGAACATTAAGTATCTTAGAAGACTCAGAATAATTAGTATCATTTAATACTATTCCATCAATATCAATTATCTTCATCTAAATCAAGTCCTAATTCTTTTAAGTATTTAGTCTCATCTCTCCAATTTTTAAGTGTCTTAACATAAGTCTCTAAATATACTTTCTTCCCTAAGAATCTCTCCATATCTTTTCTAGCTTCAATACCTATCTCTTTTAACATAGATCCATTCTTACCAATAATTATTTTTTTCAAATTATCCCTATCTACTACAATTAAAACTTTTATATCAACACTTTTCCCATTATCAACATACTCTTCACAATAACAAGAAACTGTATGAGGTATTTCATCATGAGTAAGAAGAAGAATCTTTTCTCTAACATATTCAGCCATCATAAATTTTAATGAAACATTAGTCATTTCATCTTCACTAAATAATTTATTATTATCAGGTAAATATTTCTTAATACATTTAACTAAATCATATAAATTATTCTTACCTGCACTAATAGGTATTATTTCAGCAAAATCATACTCTTCTTTAACATTATCTATTGTTTTAATTAAATTCTCTTTATCTTTAATTAAATCAATCTTATTAAGTAAAATAATAATAGGAATCCCCTTATCTTTAATTCTATCTAATATGAAAATATCTCCTCTACCAAAACCACTCTTCGCATCAATCATAAATAGTATTACATCAACATCATCAAAATTATTATAACTTTTTCTATTCATTATCTTTTCTAATTGATTATGTGGTTTATGAACACCAGGAGTATCTATAAATATAATTTGAGAATCTTCATCATTATAAATACCATTAATAATATTTCTAGTAGTACCAGAAACATTAGAAGTAATTGCTAACTTCTCTCCTATTAAATCATTTAATAAAGTTGATTTACCTACATTAGGTCTTCCTACAATACTAACATATCCACATTTCATTTTAAATCATCCTCACTAAAAGGATAAGGACATAATTCTTCTATAGTAAACTCTCTATATTCTCCAGATGTACCATAACATCTAACTGTATCTTTTTTATCAAAGAATTCTAACATAACTTGTCTACAAGCAAAACAAGGAGTAGATGGCATCTCATCTCTTGTCATAACATTTATTTCTTTAAAGTCACCTTTTCTATATCCATTACCTACAGCATTATGAATAGCATTTCTCTCAGCACAAATAGAAGTACCATTAGCATTCTCAACATTAACACCACTAAATTCACTTCCATCCTTCATAACAACAATACAACTAACAGGATAATGAAAATAAGGACTATAACTATTCTTATGTAACTCTAATAATTTCTCTTTCATATTAACCTCCAAATACTATCATAAACTTAGGTAAAAAGATTATTAATCCACCAACAACCGCTGTTAAACATAAAAACAATGTTGCTGCAGAAGCAGTATCTTTAGCTATCCTAGCTAATTCATGATAATCACTAGTAACTAAATCAACAACAGCTTCAATAGAAGAATTTATCATTTCACAAGCTGCTATCGCACCACATATAGTAATAACAAATAACCATTCACCAGAACTAATACCAAAATCAAATCCAAGTATACAAACAATAATAGTCGCAACAAGAATAATAATCATATTATGTTCATATTTAAAACAATATACTATTCCAGATAAAGCATGTTTAAAACTCTTCCAATACCTTTCTAAAATAGTACCAGCATCTTTATTCCTTTTTATTTCTTTCTTAAATATCTTATCTAGTAACCCCATATTCACTTAACACCCTTTCTTGTTTAGAAAACATAATCTCTTCATCTTCCTTAGTCATATGATCATAACCCAATAAATGATAAAAACCATGTATAGCTAAAAACAACAATTCTCTTCTCTCACTATGACCATACTCCTTAGCTTGAGATTTAACTTTATCAATAGATATATAAATATCACCAAGTACTCTCATATCATCAGGTATTATCACACTATCCTCATCTTCTAAAGCAAAAGTAATAACATCAGTTTCTCTATCTATATTTCTATATTCTTTATTTATCTTATGAATATACTCATTATCAACAATAATAACATTAAAACTAACCTTCTGAAGATTCTCTATCTTTACACCTAATTCTAATACGCCAGTTAGATCAACTACGTTAATATCTTCATTTGTCTCATTAAATATCTCAATCTTATTCATATTCCTCCTACAATAAAACAATTAATAAATATGTAATTGTACCAAATAATAATATAGTAATAATATTTAAGAAAATCTCATTCTTTAAAAATCCTGGTAACTTAGAACCAATACTATGTATTATCTTATAAACAAAGTATCCACAAACTCCACCAATTACATTTAAAATAATATCGTCAACATCAAATACTCTTCCTATATATAATTGAACAGTTTCTACACTAATACTACATACAATACTAATTATCAATGGAAGAATAACATCTTTACTCTTAATAATATAACTAACAAAGAAACCAAATGGTAAAAATAATACTATATTACCAATTATATTTTTAAAGAATAAAGCTGTTCCAAAATCATATCTCATAATTTCTTTAAAAGGAACAAAATTATTAGTTGACCAAGAAACAGTATCTTGAACAGTAACTATTTGGAATAAACATAATATATATACAACAAAAGTTAACATAAATATTTCTCTATATAGAACAATATGTTCTTTATTTTTTAATAAATATATTAATCTAATAGTAACCAAAACAATAACAGTAACAATAACCATAGGTAAAGTACTATTAATTACATCATGAATTGTATTAGTAAAATATTGATTCATATATTTTCTCCTATCACATATATTTTACTCTAAATTAAACTTATTTTCAATCAAAGAAAAAGAACTATAGTTCAGATAACTTAGTTCTAATTATATTACTAACTTCTTTCATATCAGTTTTACCTTTTAATTTAGCAGTAGCCTCTTTCATAATAGATCCCATATCTTTTTGACTAGTTGGTTTTACTTCATCAAAAATCTCATCTATTATCTTCTTAACTTCTTCCATATCTAATTGTTCAGGTAAATAAGCTTTTAATATTTCTAATTCAGCCTCAGTAGCTTCAATTAAATCTTCTCTATTTCCTTTTTTAAATTCTTCAATAGATTCTTTTCTCATTTTAACTTCTCTATTAACAACATCTAATAATAAGTCATCATTAATTTCTCTTTTCTTATCAATTCTTTCTTTATCCATTGAAGCTTTAACTGCTCTAATAACAGATAATCTCTCTTTATCTTTATTTTTCATAGCTTCAATCATATCTTTATTTAATTTTTCTACCATAATATCATCTCCATGAACTTATTATATAAAAAAATAGATAATTCTTCAACTATCTATTTTTAACATTTTTCTTTTTAAAATAAGAATAAAGTATTCCAATAACCCAACCAAATCCAATAAGTATTAATGGAATACCTATTTGAAATATAGGAATAATCACAGTTAATAATGGAATATTATTATGATCACCAACAGCAATATCTATAATAAAAGATATCGCAGTAAATACAAAAAATATAATAAAACCAACTACAAAACAAATTAACCATGTCATAGTAACATCTTGAAAATTAATTTTCTTCTTTGCTTCAAAATCAGCATTGTTCTCATATATCTTATCTAAAGATAATCTTGTCTCTCTATTATCAACTTTTATTTCAGCAGCCTTCTCATATCCTTCAAACAAACTATTATAAAAATCTTTAATTCTATATAACAAAGTTCTCTTAGGAGGCAAAGGTACAATATTATCACTATTAACAATAGGTTCATAAACCTTTTCAGGTACCTCATCAACAGAATTATCTTCAGTTTCGATTAATGGCACTTCTTCAGAAAGAACTAATGGTACTGTGATAATATCAGCATATTCTTCAGAATCTTCTATCAAAACATCCTCACTAGAAATAATAGAAGGTTCTTTATTTTCTTCTACTTCAGTAACATCATCTAATACTTCAATTTCCTCATCAGGTGACTTCAATTCTTTATTACAAAAAGGACAAACTAAAGTATTTTCTTCAATTGTATTTCCACAATTATCACACTTCATTATGCCACCTCTATTATAAGTATATAATAAAATTAATAAAAATAAAATAATAATATAAAAAAAGATAAAGAATTAATCTCTATCTCTATTGTTTGCTCTATTTCTTCTAGCAGCATTCTTCTTACCCTCTTTTTCTGCTGCTCTACGTCTTACTCCTGGTTTATCATAACCTTCACGCTTTTTAGACTCTTGAGGGATTCCATCTTTATTTACTTTAGCTTTGAATTTCTTTAATGCTTGATCAAGATTTCCTCTTACTACAACCTTAGTAGCCAATTTTATCCCTCCCTTCGTCACTTACTAAGTAAAAGTATAACAAACATTTATTCAAAATTCAACTTTTTTCTTTAAAAAATAAGCATTTTAAGTAAATTATTACTTAGTTGGACACATATCTTTATCATGAATTCTTCTAATCGCAGATCCCACGCCACTACCTGCATCATAGAAAAACTTAATAATATTTGTTAGTGCATTTATAACTGAAGAAGAAAAATTTGATGAGCCTCCAACAATAGTTTCAAGTTCTTTATCTTTAATTTCCTTTAACATTACATGCCTCCGGATTAGTATACCCCCTAATTATTCCAGACAAGAAGATAACTACTGCACTGACTATCAATCCTATACCAATACCAGTACTAACCGCAGCACCTCCTTCTATATTATTCAATTCTTTTTCATTTAATTTTATCATTTTTCCTCCTTTCACTGTCATAATAAACTATTAATAATCATTAGACAAATCACACAAAATTAAAAACAAAAGCACAATTTCCACAAAAATAATTTAATCACTAAGCAATTAATATAATTTAATTAATTATTTCATTAAAAAAAGAAAAATAAAAAAAGAGATAAATTATTTATTTATCTCATTATCAAAAATTTGATATCTATCATTTAACCATTTCTTGTACATATTATAAGATTTTTCAAATGAAACAAACTTCCAATGTTCATTATTATATTTACCAGACAAATATAATTTCTTATATTCTTTATTTAAGCTAGAAATATTCTTCTTATAAACACGTTTCACATCATCATTCCAAGTCTTTTTAACTAGTTTATTAAATTCATCTATCTTACATAAATTATACAATAACAAAGAAGTGTGCTTTTCATATCTTATTCTATTCTTTATAGGAAACTTAGTAGAATCTCTTAAGAATGAATTATTGTAAGCTATATCATAATCCCACACAGGACCAACATGTATCTTATCATCATGTCCATCCATATATAAATATAAACTAGATTGTAATCCATCTATATTTAGACTAAATTCTGTAATAATATAATATTTAACAAATGAATCCATATCTATTATTTTTTCTAAATCTTTATAATTTTTTTCTTTAATCAATTTTTCTACTTTATTATACTTATCCATAAAAACATCTAAATCATCTTTATAATCATCATTATTAGAATCTTTCACAATAAAATGATCATTTTCTAATTTAGAAGTAACATAATCTTCTTCTTTATAATAATTATTATCAAGTTCAACCAATATCGCATTATCATCTTTTAAATCAACTATATTTTTATCAATAGATATTTTAGGTACTAAATAATAGTTACCAATATATTTTTTATCTACATATAAATCTATAAAAGTTCCTGTAACACCATAATTCATTCGCATCTCTTTGGCAAGTTTGTATGTAAAATGATTTTTTAATAATGAGGGGTCTAATGTATTTGCGAGTAATACATATTTCTTTGTATTGGCTAAATTAAATAGTTCTTTTTTATCCTCAAAACTAATTTGATATGGTTTTTTCTCTAACTTCCAAGTAAAATTACCTCTACCTTTAATAGTAATATTATCTTTTAATAATAATTTATGATTCTTATTATATATCTTAATAGAATTATCTTTATACTTAATTTCTTTACTACCTTTATTTATTTTATCTAAAGAAATATCTTTTAATTCTATATCTATAATAGGAACATTATTTTTAATATGATATCCATATTTTTTATTAGATAAAATAATACAAATAATAATTATTATTAATATAGAGATAATTATAAATAATATTTTTCTCATATCATCACCATTTTTATAATAACAAATTAATATATTAATCACAATAAAAAGGTTATATAAATAACCTTTTATTGTTGAATATTATTTTGATTGTTCATAGTATTTTCTTGTGAAGTATCTCCAGTTTGATTCATTGGAATAGATTGATTATTTTGAACTGAAGGTACTGTTTGTACTTGAGGAGTTGCTTTATTCTTTTTCATCTTTAAATATAAGAATACTAATCCTAAGACTGCTGCTATAGCACCTATAGCGATTAATGGTCTATAAGCTAACCAAGCAATAGCTATAACTATAACTGATATAGCAAACCCTGCAATTATAGAGAAGAAACCACTAATAGAACTTACTATATTTCCTAATACTGGTATTCTATCAGTAAAGAATCTTAATGGAGAAAAGATACTAGCAAATGCTATAGTTAATAAAACAAATCCAATTAATCTAAAAATCCATGTAGTAGTTTTATTATTCTTTGTTAGTGTTTGAAGCATTTCTTCTCCAGAATGAACTCCTTCTTCTGCATAAATAATAGATTTACCACTCTTCGCAACATACTTAGTAATATTATCTCCTTTTTGTAATCCTAAAACACTAATAGTTACAGGTTGATCATTATTCATATAATTAAATGATACTCTAACATCACCTATTTCAGGTCTATCCATACTATTACCTTTATATAAATAATTTATACCAACTAACTTCATATTATTACGTTCAGCATCTTTAGCATCTAAATGATATGGAGTATTCGCATCTAAAAATTCTAAATTATCTTTAGTTAATTTAAAGTCTCCCATAACTGAATTATTAGAATAAAACTTTTCAGAATTATAAGGCATCTCAGGATTAGTATGTCCAGAACCACCACTTAAATGATAATCAGCCCATTTACTATCATATGTACAATGATTATCCTCATCACAATCTTCATCCCATTGATACATTTCAACAATTCTTTCTAATACAGCTGTTTTTCTAGTAATACCAAAAGTTGAATCAGTAACATTATCATTTACTATCATTTGTCCACTTGTCGCAATAACTTTATTATCATTAGAAGCCTCTTTCTTTCCATCTTTTACATCAACATAAATACCTTTAGCTTCTTGTATCGCACTAGCAGTCTTAACATAATTTCCTTCATTCCACCATAACAATCCTATACCTATAATTAATAATATAGGAAATAATATAATACCCCCAATTTTACTATTACCATTACTTTTCATAACTTCCTCCTATGATTATATTATACATTATTTAATAAATTTGAAAATACCCTTATTAATAACTCTATTATCTACAAATTCTAATATCATTTTAAATAATAATATAAATAAACCAAACAAACTAATTATACAACCTTCAAAATACCAAGGAGCTTTATATTCTATCTTAATATTATTCATACCAGGATTTAATCTTAAACCTACAAAAGATTTATTAACTTTAACAATATCTACTCTCTTATCATTAATATATCCCCTAAATCCATCATCATATGGAATAGATGTAACTAAATATTTATCACTACTCTTATTTAAATAATTACCTGTAATAGTACTATTAGAGTAATCTAATTTTAAATTATCAATTTCTTTGTAATTATTAATAATCTTATCACTATAATAAATATTAACATTATCTATATCAAATATACCATCACTAAACTCTATATCTAAAATATTACTATCCATATATAATACATATTTAAAATTAGTATTATTATTATAATATCTCCATCTCTTACAAGTTAAAGTATTTTGAACACCATTAATAATAATATAACTATCTTTATAATCATCATTATAATTCATATCAAAACTTATATATAACATCTTACCCTTAACATTATTAAGGCTAATACTTTTATGAGTAATCTCATCAAAAGTAAATTTATATCTCTTTTTAATATTATTATCTTTATACTTAGTAATTTTAGAATCATATTCTATATCAATATCATCTTTAATAACAGTATTATTCATAATATATTCCATATTATATGGAAATTGTAAACTATTATAAGTTTTACTACTACCAATATTCTTACTAGTATAAACCAATGGATAAGCAGATTTATTATAGTATAAAGATAAATCTTTATCACTTTTAATCTTCTTATAATATAAAAACTTATTATTAGAATCAACTATATACTTAGAACCCATAAAAGTATAAAACAATTCATTATTACTACCAGTAAACACTAAATTATATCAAAATAAAATAATATTAAAAAAATTATTATAAATATAAAAATAATCATAATTATAAGTAGAAGAATACATACTATTAGATAAATGTTTATCATTATAGATCTTATTAACTAAATCTCTACTATTATATATAATATCTACTCTATATTTATTATCAATATTACTAAGTAATTTATCTATACTTTTATTATCAATATTATATTTATTATTAAAATTATAAGTAATATGATTTTCTCCATAATAATTAAAGTAAAATGAGAAAAATAATGAAATGAATAAAACATATCCAAAGAACAATTTCTTATATTTCTTTTTATCATGAATATATTTTTCTAATAAATATCCTACAAATAATATTTCTAATATATAAGAAATACTCTTTATATTAAATATAAATATAATAATTAAACTAATAATAATAGTTTTATTTAATTTAATATAATCTATACTTTTAATATTCTTTATAAATAGAATAAAACTATAAATATATAGAATAGAAAAAGGTATTAATGATTTTCCTCTTATATATAACATTCCATTTAGTATATACATAAATATAGGTATTAATAATACTAATAAACTAATATTTAAGAAATAATTACTAACAGATTTATGTTTATTATAAATATTACCAAATAAAGCTATAAAGAATATTCCAGATAATCCTAAACTAAAAGTAGAATAAAATAACTCTTTAAAATTAATAACAAATAAATTAATTAAATTAACTTCTTGAGAAGCATTATTAATAAATCTATGAGCATTCAATATAGTATATCCTACAGGTAATAATAAGAAAGAACTAATCATAATAGGTATAATAAATATACTTATCATTCTAAATAAATATTTAAAATTAAATTTATTATGTAATAACAATTTATATATATAATAAATAAATATAGTTATTAGAGCTCCTACACTATAATAATAATTAATTAAGATAATAATTAATATAAATAACATAAGTTTAAATGATCTATTATTATCAATATAATTATCTACTTCTATTAACGATAAGATTAAAAAAGGTATATAGAAAACAAACATAATATGGTGGTGAAAATGATATGTTAATATAGGTAATGTCATATATAATAAACCACTATAAAGAGAATATTTTCTATTATGAAAATTATTATCTATAAATTTATACATAAATATACCAGATAATAAATATAAAATAATACCTGCTATAATAATAAATACTTTCATACTAATAAATGGTAATAAATAAGATAAAAGTATTATAGGAGACATTAATCCATAATATGCTAAATTAAACATATTTTGTCCTGCTCCTAGATTGAAACTAAACTCGGGTAATAATTTACCTGTAGAATAAAATATATCTCTAAAATACTCAGGAAAAACTATATGTTGATTTAACCAATCCTTAGTACTTCCAAACACAAAAAAGCCCATTAACAAAGTTAACAAAATAATTCCATATAATATAATAATTGTATAATCTTTATATTTGTCTCTCATGAGAAAATTTTATCATAAAATAATAATTTATAATAGTTATTTACCAATAAAAAAAGGTATTTACATACCTATTTTTCTATTATATCAATTCTACCTATTTCAGTACCATCAAGCAAATTATTCTCTTCAAGCATTCTTTTAGCTTGTCTAGCTACTCCTAAATTACCATCTATTAATTTAATATTACCAAGTATATCTATAATTTCATTCTTAATATAACCATAATGAGTACATCCAAGTACTACAGAATCAATATTTTTATCTTTATAATCATCTAAATAATTATGTAATAAATTAATTATTTCATCATGATCATGATTCTCTATAGCATTAGCTAAACCACTACACTCTATTAAATAGATATTCTCATCACTTTGATTATTATTAATTAGTTCATGTAGTCTATCACTATTAATAGTACCAGGAGTCGCTAAAAGTATTATATTTTTATAATTATTATCAGTTGCTACTTTAATCGCAGGTTCTGTTCCAATAAATATTAAATCTTTATATTCTTCTCTAAGTCTTTTAATACATCTAGTAGTCGCAGTATTACAAGCTACTATAACTTCTTTAACTCCCTCTTTTTTCAAATATTCTACTATATCAGAAACAATTACCCATAATTCTTCATCACTCTTTTCACCATATGGATTATGAGAAGAATCTTGATAATAAATAATATTTTCATAAGGCATTAACTTCTTAACTTCTTCTAATACATTTAAACCACCTATACCAGAATCAAACATACCTATCTTGTACATCAAATCACCTTCTAAAAGAATTATAACATATAAAAAGACTCATATGAGTCTTATTTTTTTAATAATGTTTTCTTTCTAGTTATTACATCTAAACAATTATCTAATTTATTACTTAATTTAAAATAATCATTCATTACTTCTAAAGGTTTATTCTCTTTAGAATCAGTACCATCAATACAATAATATTCACTATCTCCATTGATAACATTAATCATATGATTAAAATTAGCACTAAGTACATTTAATTTTACTTCTTCATCCATACATAAAGGTAATATATCTTCATATACTCTTTTCTTTAAATATAATCTCTTATAATTATCAATTAATAATTTATAATCTTCTTCATTAACAGAATAACCATCCATAAAATCAGTTAATCTCTCACTAGTCTTTTTAAAACTCTTTTTTTGTTTTTCTATATCATCAAATAAATAATTAGTATAAGCTATAGCCATACTTTTATTATTATTTAAGAAACAAGCAACACTATCCATATAACCTTCTTTATTTCTTAATAAATAACTACAATCTTTACTAAATACTTTATATTTATCTTCACAATAATTATTATTTAATCTATATAAATAAAACTCACTCAATTCAGTATACTTATCATAATCAAGTATTTCTTCATCTATATTAGAAAAATCATAAGCAAGTAAATTCTTTACATTATCTTCATCAATTAAAGTAGAATTCTTTTTAGACAATTTAGCTAAAAAATCTAAATATACTCCAATTAAATAATTCTCTTGAGCAACTTGAAAAGACAAAGTAGAATACCCTTCATTTTTATTAGTATAATTTAACAAAAAATTATTAAATCCACCAACTTTACGATCATAGAAATCTTTCCAAATATTCTCAAAATTCAATACATGCATCGAACCACCTCTTTAATAACTATAACATATTTTTTATTTTTAACAAAATTGCGATTAATATAGAAAGAGTAAGACTACTAACAAGAATAATTAATGCAGAAAATGGAAATTTACCAATTACTCCTAAATCTACATTCATACCTAAAAATGAATAAATCATAGTAGGAATAGATAATACAATTGTTGCTCCTGCTAAAAACTTCATCACATTATTTAAATTATTAGACACAATAGTCGCATAAGTATCAGTAATACTTCCTAAAATGTTTCTATATATTTCTGATTGTTCAATAGCTTGTCTATTTTCAATTATCGCATCTTCTAATAAATCTTCATCTTCATCATATAAAGGTAAAACTATACCTTTACTTAGTTTTTTAAGAACTAAATCATTTGCTCTTAAAGAAGTAATAAAATAAACTAATGTTTTCTCTAAATCTAACATATCTATTAAATCTTTATTAGATGTTGACTTAGCTAAAGTTTCTTCTTTAATTTCAATTTTTCTATTTACAATTTTTAATGCTCTTTGATAACTAGAAGATGTAGTTAATAATATTTGAATTAAAAATCTAGTCTTTTTAGCAGTTCTAAAATTCTTAATTCTATTCTTTTTAAAATCATTTAATACATTAGTACCTGTAGGAGAAATAGTAACAACAAAATTATTTTCTGAAATAATAATACCTAATGGTCTAGTACTATAAGTAAAATGACCATCATCATCTTCTAAATAAGGAGTATCTACAACAACCAATATCGCATTACCACTCTCTTCTATTCTCGGAGTTTCTTCCTCATCTAACATCTTTAAAATAAGATCTTCATCTATATCAGTAACACTAACTACCTTCTCTATCTCCTCCTGAGTAGGCGATACCATATCAATCCAAGAATCAACACTAAATCTTTTAGCCTTTTTTAATTTTTTCTCTACCGCAGTAGTCTTATAAATTTTCAACATAATATCACCAGCCCTTCTCTATCGGCTTATTATATCATATAAAGCATTATTTATCAATAAAACAAAAAAAGCACCAATAAATTGATGCTTAAATCTTTTTAACTTTAATATTCTTAACATTCAAATCACTATCAATCATTTCTATAATAGAATTATTGATATCAAAAGAATTCTCATCATAATATACTTTATCAGAATAATTTCTATCTAAACTATCAAATATCTTTAAATCACAAGAATAAGGACTTCTCTTAACAATTCCCTTATACCAATAATCATTCGCACTAATATGATGAACATTAACAAATCTATAAACACCATCATTACTATTTAGAAATGATTTATAGATTTCATTATCTCTATCACAAAATTCTCTATAATTACAAAAGCACTTAACATTTTCATTAAAAGACTCTAATTCAAAATTATAATTAGTATCAGAATAAATATTATTACTCTTTTTCTTTATATTTAAACACATACTATCAGTATTCTTAGTAAAAGTAATAATATCATCAAAATCACCACTAAATAAATTTTCATCTCTAGGAATTAAACATAAAGTAAACTTCTTCTCATTAAAATACATATCATATTTCTTACCATTATATAAAGCAGCATGTTTAAATACATTTCTACTATCTTCAACATATTTCTCATCAACATATAAATTATCAAACCAATTATTCACAATAAAGTTTAATTCATTATCATATTGTTGCTCTTTAAAAGTTTTTTCTAATAATATTTCCTTCATATCAATCATCTATATCACCACCAGAAACAAGTCATATAATAACACTTTTACCTACATTTATCAAGAATATATAGATCTAAATATACTAATTAATCTTATTCTCTTACTAATAATATTACCAGTAATAACATCATTATTTTTATAATGATTTTTCTTATCAATTATAATAACTAATTCAGAATAATAATTATCTCTATGAATAATATTCTTATTATATTTAATAATCTTATAATCATATCTATTATCATCTATATAAATACTTTTATTATTTCTAACTAATTTAAAATCATAACTATCTACTAACAAATCATATTTATTATTACCCATATAAATCATATTAATAGATCTATAATACTTAATCTTATAATTATAACTAAATACAATCAATAAACCAGTACAAATGAGAATACAAAATATCAATAATTTAATAATATATCTATCTCTCATGAATATCACCATTCTTAATCTCAATACATCTATCAAATAATTTCTTATTATTATTACGATGACTAATCACAATAATAGTTTTATCACTATATAATTTAAATATATTTTCAAGTATCTTTTTCTCTTTAGATATATCAATCTGATTAAGAGCTTCATCAAATATATAAATATTAGTATTCTTAATAATACTACGAGCTAAAATAATTCTTTGTCTCTCACCACTACTAAAATTAATACCACCATCTTCACATATATCATTATCTTTACAAAAATCAATCAAACAACATTCAATAACTTTATCATATTCTTCTTTAGAATAATCTTTATACATACAAATATTATTATATAAAGTATCAAAAAAAATATACTCATTATTACTAACATAGCAAATATTATTTCTAATAGAATCTAAATGATAATGATTAATATCTATATCATTAATAGATATCATCCCATAAGGAATTAATACATATCTCATAATCATCTTCATCAAAGTAGATTTACCACTACCACTCTTTCCTACAATAAGTATTTTTTCTCCTAAATGAATATTAAAATTACAATTATTAAATATTATCTTATTACCAATCTTATAATTTAAATTAGTAATTTTAATATTACCAATCATATTATATGGAAGATAATAATAAGAATGAGAAAAATATTCTTTCTTAATATTAAATAAATCATCTACTCTCTTCTTAGAAATATTAAAGTCATTATAATTACCTATAAAATCAATAATACGATTACTACTAGAATTAAAATAATTAAAAAATATCTCATATAAAAATAAATCTATTAATAATAATTTACCCTTAATAACATAATAACTACCAAGTAAAAATATAATTATAATTAAAATATTATTAAATACAGATTTACTACTATTATAGATAAACTTACTCCTAATATATTTATAACTATAATTAAGATAATAATTATATTTCATAGAAAACTCATCAATAAATCTCTTCTCACTATGAGTATTCTTTAAAGTAAGAGAATTATTAATACCTTCAACTAACTTAGTATTAACTTTATCCTCTATCTTTTTTAATTTAACTATTTTATCTTCAAAATACTTTTTACTAAATATAAACATAATACCCATAATAATAAAATAACTAATTACATACATAGTAATCTTCTTATTAATATTAAACATAAATATAAGAAATATTATT